>CAZYOC010000001.1:0-53394 GCA_964648415.1 uncultured bacterium
GGATCCCAGCCCCCGATCACAACATTCGAGGGCAGGCTCTTCGCTGGGATGAGATACCTCTCACATTCTGCGACAGTCTGGAAGGCGGGAATCCAGTAAGAGCGAAAATTCAAGTATATCAACAAGGCTCATATTGTTGAGAGCGAGTATGAAATGATTAGCTTTTGTTAACTGGTCAGGAATTAAGAATTGAGGGCGGTAGGGCTTTTGGAATCGTTCTTAATTCTTAATTCTTAATTCTTAATTCTTAATTGGATCAAGAGTTGTTTGGTGAGCTTCAAGACAAGTTAGACGGTTTTTTCAAGAAGCTTCGCGGCCGGGGCAAGTTGACGGAGAAGGATGTCAAGGAAGCCCTGCGGGAAGTGCGGCGGATTCTGCTCGAAGCCGACGTGAACTTCAAGGTCGCCAAGACTTTTTTGAAGAAAGTCGAAGAGCGCGCCGTCGGCGAGGAGGTGATCAAATCGGTCACTCCCGCGCAGCAGGTGGTCAAGATCCTGCACGACGAGCTCACCCAACTGCTGGGCGGCAACTGGAGCCAACTGCGCCGCAGCAAAGAGCCGCCCACGGTGTACCTGATGGTGGGCCTGCAGGGCAGCGGAAAGACCACCAGCTCGGGCAAGCTGGCGCTCTACCTGAAGAAGCGCGGCATGCGTCCCCTGCTGGCGGCCTGCGACATGCAGCGCCCCGCGGCCATCGACCAGCTCGAACGAGTGGGCGAACAAGCCGGCGTTGAGGTCGTCGTCGACCGTAGCAGCACACCGTTGAAAGTGGCGCTGGAAGCCAAGCGGAAGGCTTCGGTAGAAGGCCTCGACACGCTGATTGTCGATACCGCAGGCCGGCTGCACGTCGACGAAGCCCTGATGGACGAGCTGTCCGAGATCAAGGAGCAGCTCAAACCGTCGGAAGTGCTGTTCGTGGCGGACGGGATGACCGGGCAGGACGCGGTCAACTCGGCGAAGGCGTTCAACGAACGGCTGGGTGTGTCGGGCGTCGTTCTGACGAAGATGGATGGCGACGCGCGCGGCGGCGCGGCGCTCAGTATCCGGGAAGTCACCGGCGAACCGATCCGGTTTGTCGGCGTGGGGGAAAAGCTCGACGAGATCGAAGAATTTCACCCTGACCGGATGGCCAACCGTATCCTGGGCATGGGCGACGTGGTGTCGCTGGTGGAAAAAGCTCAGGAGTCGATGGATTTAGAGAAAACGGTCAAGCTGGCGGACAAGCTGAAGAAGCAGCAGTTTGACCTGGAAGACTTTCTGGATCAACTTCACCAGATCTCCAAGATGGGGCCGGTGGAGAACCTCTTGAAGATGATTCCCGGCATGGGAAAGCAGCTCAAGGGGGTCGAGGTGGACCCGAAGGAGATGAAGCATGTGGAGGCGATCATCCTGTCGATGACGCCGGAAGAGCGCCGCAAGCCGAACATCATCAACGGCAGCCGGCGTAAGCGCATCGCGAAGGGTAGCGGAACCAAAGTGCAGGATGTGAACCGCCTGCTCAACCAGTTCCAGCAGATGCAGAAGATGATGAAGAGAATGGGCAAGATGGGCAAGAAAGGAATGCCTGCGGGATTCGGCCCCTTGCCGGGATAGAGGAGTAAACAGACGTGGCAGTTAAGCTGAGATTGACCCGTTTGGGTCGGAAAAAGCGGCCGTACTACCGGATCGTGGCGTTGGACGGCCGGAAACGGCGTGACGGGAAGTACCTGGAAAAGATCGGTCTGTATGATCCGCTGAGCCGTCCGGCAAAGGTCGAGATCGACTACGAGCTGGCGTTGAAGTGGCTGAACAATGGCGCGCAGCCCTCAGACACCGTGCGCAGCCTGTTCCGGCGTGAAGGCGTGATGCTGCGTTGGGACATGACCAAACGCGGCTTCGACGCGGAAAAGATCGAGCAGGCGGTGGAAGAGTTGCGCCAGCGCCATTACGGCACGCTGAACAAGGAAAAGCCGAAGCCGACCGAGAAGCCGGAATTCGACGCGACCCCGCCGGAACCGGAAGAAAAACCGGCCAAAAAGGAAGCGAAGAAGGACGACGCGAAGGCCGAAGCCAAGGCTGACGAGAAGAAGGCGGACGAGGCGAAGAAAGAGGACAAGAAGGAAGACAAGCCCTCTGACGACGCCACGAAGGACGCCAAGCCTGAGGCAAAGGCGGAAGAGAAAAAAGAAGACAAACCCGCCGAAGCCAAGGCTGACGAGAAGGCCGACGAGAAGAAGGCGGACGAGGCGAAGAAAGAGGACAAGAAGGAAGACAAGCCCTCTGACGACGCCACGAAGGACGCCAAGCCTGAGGCAAAGGCGGAAGAGAAAAAAGAAGACAAACCCGCCGAAGCCAAGGCTGACGAGAAGGCCGACGAGAAGAAGGCGGACGAGGCGAAGAAAGAGGACAAGAAGGAAGACAAGCCCTCTGACGACGCCACGAAGGACGCCGGGCCTGAGGTAAAGGCGGAAGAGAAGAAAGAAGAGAAACCCGCCGAAGCCAAGGCTGACGAGAAGGCCGACGAGAAGCAGGAAGACAAGAAGGCCGAGTAAGCGGTGATGGATGACGCCGCCCTGTTGGCTGACCTGGTCGAGCTTATCGTCAAGCATCTTGTCGAACGCCCCGAAGAGGTGGGCTCGTCTGCCGAGACCCATGGCGACCGGATTAAAATCCTGGTCAGCGTGGCCGAGGGCGAGCAGGGACGTGTGATCGGCAAAGATGGCCGTACCATTCACGCCATCCGTCAGATCGCCATGATGGCGGCGGCGCGACGGGGCCGGAGGGTCACGGTGGATCTCGCGAAGGAACCGTCCGATGGCTGAACCGATCTGCCCGCCGGCCGGCCGCCGCTTGTTGATTGGCATTATCGGCCGGGTCCGTGGGCTGCGAGGCGATTTGAAGATCGCGCCGCAAACCTGGGACATCACCCGCTTTGAGGAGCTGGAGGGTGTCTGGGTGGACAAGCCCGACGAACCGCCCCGCTACATGACGTTCAAGCGGATGCGGATCGAGGCCGGTTCGGTCTTTATCCGGTTCAACGAAGCGCCCCTGCGGGATCTCGCCGCACCCCTCGTGGGAGCGGAGCTGTTTATTGACACCGCCCAGCGGCTCGAGCTGCTCGACGATATGTATTACGTGGACGATGTCATCGGCTGCTCGGTCGTTGATGAGGAGCAGGGCGAGATCGGCACGTTGACCGGCGTGATCGACCAGGCCGCGCAGGACATCTGGCAGGTCGAAGGCGAGCAGGGCGAAGTGCTGATCCCGGTGGTGCGGGAGTTCATCCGTGAGATGGACCTGGAGGCGAAGCGCATTCGTGTCGCCTTGCCGCCGGGATTGCTGTAGCCCGAACATGCTTGCCCGGGGATGAACTGAAGTGTCGGGCCAAATTTGTCTGTCAACTTGAGCACATGGCCGGTGGGCCGAGGTGTCATTCCTGCGAAAGCAGGAATCCAGAAGTGCAGGACCGGCGCCCTCGCCGGTCGAGTGACTATTGATGGTCCTGTCAGATCGTGAACGAAGTGGAGATCTGACAGCGCTGAGTTTCTGTGTCAGGTCTCCGCAAACAACGCTAACGACCTGACACGACTGTAGAAACAAACGAAGGGAACCAGAGCCCATGCGGATTGAAATCGTGACTCTGTTTCCCGACGGCGTCCGCGCCATGCTGAACGAGTCGATGACCGCTCGCGCGCAACGGTTCGGCGTGGCGGACATCGAGGTAATCAACCTGCGGGACTTCGCCACCGACAAGCACAAGACGGTGGACGATAAACCGTTCGGCGGCGGACCCGGCATGGTATTGAAAGCGCAGCCGATGGCGGATGCGTTGCGCTATTTGAAAGACCAGCGTCCCGAACCGCAGCCCCTGGTGCTGTACACGAGCCCGCAGGGCGATATGTTCGACCAGGCGATAGCGGAGGAGCTGGCGACCCACGAGCGGATCATCCTGCTCTGCGGCCATTACAAGGGCCTCGACCAGCGTGCGATTGACACGCTGGTGGACCGGGAAGTCAGCATCGGCGACTACATCCTGACCGGCGGCGAGCCGGCGGCGGCGGTGATCACCGATGCGGTGGTGCGGCTCCTGCCGGGCGTGTTGCACGATCCGGAGTCGGCCGAGGGCGACAGCTTTACCCGTGGCCTGCTGGACCATCCGCATTACACCCAGCCCCAGGAATGGGAGGGGCTGACGGTCCCGGAGGTGCTGGTCAGCGGCCATCACGCGAAGATCGACGAGTGGCGGTTGGCGCAGGCGGAGGAGCGAACGAAAGCGTTGCGGCCCGAGCTGTACGAGCGGTGGTGCTTGAAAAACAGGAAGTAAAGAGAGCGGACGAGGCTCTCGTTTGCAGATAGTTGTAGCATCTGGCGGTGTAGTTGCATACATTGGCGCGTTCTACGAAAACCTAACGATACGGTGTAGTCATGTCGGACCAGATCATTCAAGAACTGAACCGCCGGGACCTGAAGGACGATCTCCCTGAATTCGGCCCTGGCGATACGGTAGATGTTCATGTGCGGATTGTGGAAGGCGGCAAGGAACGCATCCAGGTGTTCCGCGGCACGGTGATTTCCCGCAAGGGCGGGAAGACCGGCAACGCGAGCTTCACGGTACGCAAGGTGTCGAGCGGGATTGGCGTGGAACGTGTGTTCCCGTTGCACTCCCCTTCCATCGCCAAGATCGAACGGCTGCGGGAAGGCCGCGTCCGTCGCGCCAAGATCTACTACCTGCGCGACCGGATCGGCAAGGCGGCGCGGATCAAGGACCGGAATCGGGTGTAGTTGGCGGTCGGATGCAACTGGCGGTCGGCAGGATGAACGCCCGCTTCTATCACATTCAACAAGTTTAGGACCGACGCCCTCGTCGGTCGCAGCGTAGCACGGGCGTCCCGCCCGTGGGATGAAACCCGAGAGCCAGCTCTCTGGTCCGCATCTACAGAGTCAGACACAGATCAAGCCTGCTTCCCCGTAGGGAGGCAGGCTTGTTGTATGAGGCGCACGTGTGTCTGCTCCCCTCCGTTTTCTCCCCCGCTCACTTGATCAGGAAGCATTTCCGGATGGCGACTTCACCTCCGGCCTCAAGTTTGAAGAAGTAGATACCTGAAGCGAACGATCCGGCGGAAGCATCCCAGGACACTTCATGTCGTCCCGCATTCACCTTTGTATTGATCAACGTCTCCACCTCACGTCCCAGGATATCCACGACAGTCAACGTCACCCTTGCTGCGTGTGGAAGGCCGAACGCGATCCGGGTAGAGGGGTTGAACGGGTTAGGGTAGGCGGATTCCAGGGTAAACTCAGATGCTGATGGATCGGTTTCATTCACAGATGAGGTCCGGATAGTATCAAAATACGCCTGTGCATAGATGCTCTCATAATCGTACCACCGAAAGGCCGGTGTAAACCCGCTCCAGGCGACCAGCAGACTGTTGTCCGCCATGGGAACGGCATCGAGCACGGGATGGTCCCAGCTGGTAGCATGATAGGGCTGCTGGGTTACATAGCTCGATATCAGGGTGGGCTGGGAAACATAGGCGGAATCCTCAGTTTCATGTTCAGCGATCACGTGAACCCACTGCGCCGCTGAATACTTCGTGCTGTCACGATCCACCCAGACACAATACACCCCACCATCTCCATCATCGACCAGGACTGGATTGGCCGAATGTTGCCTGAATCCGTCTGAGATTGGGATGTCAACCTCATACACCAGGGTTATGCCACTGTAGTCATATTTCTTGATGGTCATTCCATTTGCACTCGCACCCAGCATCCAGAAATCTGTCCCGCTCTGGCAGCCGGCCACTTTCCAGAGGTTAGGATTCGGGTCCTCGATTTCACCTAGTGCGATGTCGGGAATGCCATACCCATCCGCAAAGTAACGAAGACCATCCCGTGTTAATCGCTTGGATGTAATAGCAGCCCACTGATTGTTTGCGCAAGCAAAAAAAAGGAATACCACTTCATCCTCTCGTGTAGGGACAGCGATGAAGGGGTCGGTTGAATCTGAGCTTTCTGCTAAATATTCCGGCTCCTCCCATTGCATTTCGCCATTTTCATCGAACAGGTAGGCGAAATAGCCTGTTTCAGCGCGGGGGGGATTGAAATCAGCGATGATCGCCAGGACCGCATTGTCATCAAATGTGTGCAGGAAACTCCTCACCGGGTAGCAGGTTCCGTTACCAAAAGGCACTCCCGGCTCACCACCCGTTGTCCACAATGGCTCACCGGAAGCACTGAAGCGCTGCAGCACCTTGGTGGAATTGTCCACATTGCTGCCCCGCTGGTAGAGGATATACCCTCCTCCATCGGAGTGGGGCGACATCGCCATATAGCTGGGCCAGTTGGGCAGCGTTTCGTCCAGTAACGCGCCTGTTTCGCCAAACAGCAACTCCCCATTTTCGTCTACCTTCTGCACACGGAGATCGGTTACCTGGTGATCGCCATCGTGGTTGATGATCCCGGCCAGCACTCCCCCATTTCCATCCGCAACGAGGTCATAGTGCTTGCAGAACAGGGCGTGGTCCATTTCCGTCATATACGCGTCATCATCCAAAAGCGGGATACCATTGGCTTCCCACAGGGGGGAACCGTCAGCCGGGTTCAGTTTCTGGAGATAGGGAATCGTGCGAGACCCATGGACTGTATACGTTCTGTTGCGATTGTCTTTCCAGCCAACGTACAGGTTACCGTCAGAATTGACTACTTGAGGAGTAACAGCAGCGAAATCAACCCCGTGATTGAGGATGACCGGCTCGTCGCAGCAGACCTCACCCTCTCTGGTCACGACCTGGAACTTGATCTTGCTCTCCTTATCGCCTGTTTCCAGCCAGGCGACTCCGATATGCTCTTGATCCATCATCGAGAGAGCCAGCGTCAGTTTATTGGTGAGGTCTTCAGCGATTACCACGCCTGCGGAATCTTCCCACATGCCTCCCTCAGATCCAACTTTCTGAAGGTGCAACACCTCATAGAAATCAGTGTCGGGTTCGCCGGCATTGATCCTGTACATGGAAGTACGCAGGTGAAAGAATCCACCAGACGGATCCTGCAGAAAGACCGGTCGAAAGGTGTCCTCATGCAAATCAGGAAAGATGCTCATCCCGCCATCCGGTTCCCATTCGGGTACAAGGCTCTGTGGTGCAATGGAATAGCGTTGCGCAACCAGGGTTGTCCAATCTGGTGGCGAGCTGTTCATGGATACGATTACATCATCGTCAAACTCACCGTCCCCGGCATGGAAAACCTGGTTGCAGAGACGGTTTTCACCGAATTCACAATCCTCCAAGCTATATGTACCATCCGCATTGATCACATCCATCATATTGCTGTTTGGCTGGCCCTGTTGACCACGAATCACAACACACTTGTTATCAGGAGTGAACGTAAAGCTTCGCATGCCGGACCGGTTTACAGAACCGCCCCATTGACTCTCTCCGGAGGAATCAATCCAGTTGAGAAGGCTGGTCAAGTCACACCATCCAATGATGGCGCCCCCGGCATTGTCACCCATCAACTTTATACGATTTTCATTTTGAAACGTGTAGGGTGAATAGTTCTCAAAAGCGCAGATGCCATTGTCTGTCCATTGAGACTCCCCGGCACTGTTCATCCGTTGAAGATAGACGTTCGAAGGCCCGTAGAAGCTATTCCCCTCAACATGATCATAGTCGCGGTAATCGCACCAGGCGATAATGGCACCACCGTCACCGTCGGGTATGATTTCTGGTATGTATTGATAGCCCTCAGCGTTGCAGATGACCAACCCGTCCTGCCATTGGAGGGTACCGTCGGATGTGATTCTCTGTATGTGAATATCATTTTCCCAGGGTGCGTCTCCTTCCTGTTCCCATACGATGGTCCAGGTATCTTCCCCTGTGTATGCTACGGTCGGGTTTAGCTTGTGGGCGTCGGCACTCGAGAGCAGAATACCCTCAGATTGCCAATAAGTGACACCCTGGTTGTCAACGAGTTGAGCACGGATATCCAGGTAGGCATTTCGAGAACGGTCAAGCCAGACTACAAGGGCATGTCCCTGTCCATTCCCTGTGATTGACAGGCCGTGTTCGGGATAGAATTTTTCCTGACGCAGGTCCACACCAGTATCTGGATGCCACAGCGAGTATTCCGCATACAAACCGGTAGAAAAGCACAGAGTAAGGATGGAAACGAGGGAGAGCCGGGCCAGCACATGCATGTCACACTCCGCGATCAAAACTGAGCGGGGATGCTCATCAATCGGGAATATAGTCATTCTCGAATTTATTCCGTCATCTTCCTTGGCAGAGAGGCAGCAGTCTAGAGTGTCGGTGTAGTCCCTGTGGGAAGACTGAGTCAAAGTATTTTCACCCCAGCAGGATGGAACAAATAGCTTATGAGCGCATGACGGATTAATAATGGGAATGGCTATACATCTTTTTAATATGCGAAGAACGGGGGATCAATGCAACCCGGACTTGTTGCAGTAAAGGTTGCAGTCCCTTTCCCCAGTGGCATTTTCCCACCAGCTTACTGATTCAGCAGTTTTTCCAGCCCGGTCTGTTCGGGTGGCGTGTCCGGGAGCGCCCAGGCGGGGGTGGTGTCCGCTGTGCCGTGCAAGAGCAGCGGCCCGATCACCGTCATCCAGAACGTGATCACCACGACTCCCGCCAGGTTCAGCAGAATCCCGGTCTTCGCCATCTGCGCGACACGAATGCGTCCGGTGCCGAAGATGATGGCGTTGGGCGGGGTGGCCACCGGCATCATGAAGGCGCAGGAGGCCGACAGCGTGGCGGGGACCATGAGGAACAACGGGTTACCTCCGATCGCCACCGCCGTCGCCGCGAGGATCGGCAGCGCCATCTGGGTGGTGGCGGTGTTGGAGGTCAGCTCGGTCAGAAAGGTCATCAGCGTACAGATGGAGCCGGTCATGGCGACGGGTGACAGCGCCGCGAGGCCGTTGAGCTGCTCCCCGATCCACAACGACAGCCCGCTGGCCTGGATGGCCGCCGCCAGGGCGAAACCGCCGCCGAACAGCAGCACGATACCCCAGGGCAGTTTGCGCGCCGTCTCCCAGTCCATCACCCTTGCTTTGGGGTTCTTTCTGCTGCGGGCGGGGACCAGGAACAGCAGCAGCCCCATGGTGATCGCCACGGTCCCATCCCCCACAAATCCCGGCTGCGGCAGCAGTTCCGACCAGCCGGGCAGGGTGAGTGCGCCAAGGGTTAAAGGCTTGCGTGTGATCCAAAGAACCGCCAGCAAGATAAATACCGCCAGCACGACTTTCTCCTCGAAGCCGGGTTTGCCGAGTTTCTTCAGTTCGTTCTGGAACACAGCCCGGGTGGCGCCGGCGGACTGTACGCCTCGCATGTACAGAAAGGTCAGCAGGCCCCAGGTGAGCAGCAGCATGATCACGGTCATCGGGGCGGCGAAGACCATCCACTCGGCGAAGGTGACCGGCGGCGCTTCCGGGAAGGTCTGGTGAAAGATCTGGGCGAAGGCGAGGTTGGGCGGGGTGCCCACCAGAGTGCCGACGCCGCCGATAGACGCAGAGTAGGCGATGCCCAGCAGCAGGCCCACCGAGAGCCGTCCCGCCGCTTCCGGATTCACCATCTGCTCGTAGCGGTGCAGCACGGCCATAGCGATGGGGATCATCATCATGGCTGTGGCGGTGTTTGAGATCCACATGGACAGCACTGCGGTGGCGACCATGAAGCCGAAGAGGGTTCGTTTCGCGCCGCCGCCGATGGCCAGCACCACCAGCAGCGCGATACGCTTGTGCAGGTTCCACTTCTCCATAGCCAGCGCCACCATGAACCCGCCGAGGAAGAGGAACACGACATCGTTGGTGTACCTGGCCGCCACGGCCTTGGCTTCCAGTACGCCCAGCAGGGGGAAGAACACGAGCGGCAGCAGGGAGGTGACGGGCAGCGGGACGGCTTCGGTGAGCCACCAGACGCCCATCCATACCGCGACACCGGCGGTGAGTGCGGCCGGGGCACAGACCGCTTTGCCCGGCATCAACAGGTACGTCAGGACGCCCAGCACCGGTCCCAGCAGCAGGAATACCATGTCCCGTGTCCGCATGACTTGCCCTTGTGTCTCACTCTGGAAACGCAATCAGCCCGGATATTTCATGAGCAATGGTTGCTTACCACGATTAACCATGATATGAGCGCAGTTTGGACGCATGGTCCGATATGCCCGACGCGATGCCTTTCACGTCAACCGATGGAAACAATGCACGCGAATGCAAGCCCTGCAAACCATCCCGCGATGAGCGTGTCGGGAGTGTCACTTTTGATCCAGTTGACTCGTTGGTCTTCTTTTTGATTCACACGGTATTAAACACAAAACTTCTCGCGGCAAAAAGGTAACAGTCACTTTTTCCGTAAGCGTCTATCCCGGCCTGCTTTAATTCTTTACCCGCAGATTCGTCCGGCGTTATCTATCGCTGCTTGTGATTTCAGGCCGACTTCAAGCGCACAGCAAACCGGGCCATGCTTCCTGTTTCGCGAACTATCCGTGATAGAATAAACCCGGGTAGCGATCCTCTGTCCTCATGCGATGCCAAGGTATAGTTCATTGCTACTCTTAAGCTGAATTGTGGCATTCCCACAACAAGCTGCCCGGGGCAAATCCTGAGTTTCTCTACAGGCGGATCCTCAAACCCGCAGTATAGTACTGTTTCGTTTCCGGCCACATGCTGCCGGCCCGGATGGGTTCCATGTCCAGCCGGATGTAGCTGAGGTAGCCGTGCAGGTTCGGCGTGAACCTCACACCGGCCCCGGCGACATACTGGGCGTTCAGAATATCCTGGCTGTCGTGGACCGCCGCATCGAACGGCTCCACGTAGTACATGCTTTGACCGGTAGCGTATTCAAGGAACAGGGTGACTCGCCGGGATACCTTGCTCAACGTGGCGAAACGGTACAGGGTGTATTGCGTACCCTCCACATCCACCACGGTGACGCCCGTTTGAATACGGTGCGGGCCGAACCAGCGGTGCGCCGCGACATCGTATTGTTGAGACTCCTGATCCTGATTGAACCCGCGAAAGCCTCTGGAACGACCTTGCGACACAGTCGCGTTGACATGCTTGTGCACCATCGCCAGCTTGTAGCCAATTGCGCCGAAGTCTCCTTCCAGGGTGCCGCCGACGTAGTATTCATCGGCCTTGAACTTATTGAAAGGCTTCCAGGCGAAGACGCCCGGCCGGACCCGGCTGTCCGCCCACCACACGCCCCGGACGATCAGGTTCTGCTGTTCGTAATCAGGGCCGTCACCCGTGATGAGAAAGTGCTCGTATCTGGCCAGCAGCAGATCCTTGTTCTTCCTGTCCAGGCTGACCACCGCGGTTTGTCCGTGGTAGACCAGGTTGTCCCGGAACGTGGCGAAGGTGTAATACCCGCCGGCGTTGAAGTTCCAGGGATACAGCGACAGGGCCGCCAGCAGCTCGATCAGCATCACTTGACCAGCACCATCGGTCTGCGCAACCGATGCTCGCCGTTGATGGTCACCTCGTAGAAATAGGTTCCCGACGCGAGCCGCCGGCCTTCGGAGTCGAGACCGTTCCAGTAAAACTGATGGGTTCCCGCGCCAATCGTTCCGCTGACCAGCACGGTGACCTCGCGCCCCAGCAGGTCGTACACGGTTACCGTCACCTCCGCCCGGCGTTGCAGCGAGATGGGAATCGTGGTGCCCGGGTTGAACGGGTTGGGGAAGTTGCTGTGCAGGGTGATGTCGCTGGGACGGAAAGCCTCGGTCTCGAGCACGCTCTGCGTGTCGTCGGAATAAGCGATCAGCTTGGCGGTGCTGTCGGAATAACTGTAGATGTTCAGCAGGATCTCCAGTACGCCGTCGCCGTCCATGTCATCCACATACGGCCCCCGCACGTAACCGCTGAAGACCGAGGACGAAAATTCAACCGCGCCCGTTGCGCCGTCGAGAACGAAGAACCGGGAATCGTAGTCCTCGTCTTCCGAGACATACAGGTTGGTTCCGAAAAGGACTTCGTCCTGGTTGTCGCCGTCGATGTCGCCGGTGGTGATATTGCTGACATAGCCGCTATAGGTCAGCGAGCTCCAGCGGGGGTTGTCAGCCAGCAGGTCGTAGGCGTAGATGCGAGTGGAGGCCTGGTCGACATAATCATAGGCGTTGAAGATCGCGACACGCTCGCCGTCCACCAGGTTATCGTAGATGTCCCGGATTTCCAGTTCATCATAGTCGCTTGCCTGGATGGACCACAGGACAGAGTAGTCGTCGGCCCCGTCGTATACCGTGACCCAGTTGCCCCACATCTTGGTGAGGTCCACGCTGCCGTCATCGTTGTAGTCGTAGCCCAGGATCCCGTACTCGTAGAAATCCTGGTTGACCTGCCACTCCTGGGTCAGTTCGGCGTGGGCGAATGCCACCAACAGGGTACACAGTATCGCTGCCATCCGCAGGGTTCGCATGGCGATCTCTCCTGGTCGATTTGGGATCCTGCAATAAGACGCTACACGAGGTCGAGAGTTTAACGGTCTCTGCGTCCCGCCTCTTCTGTAGTTAGGCGAAAATCAGTGTATGGACAAGGGTTTCAGCGGAGACCGGGAGCGTTTTTCGTGTTTTCAAGCGCCGGGATTCCTCTTGACGAGAGCAGGTCTATTTATTTAATAGTCAAAAGTTTAAGTGTTGATTGGAGACGTTTTTTCAAATTGTCTCTCCCTGGAGGTCGCCACCAATCCCGTGAAACCCCAAAGCGCCTCGTTGGCGCTTTTCGCGTTTGCGGATGGAACTCCATGGATATGTTGTGAATCTCAGCACTAAGTGTTTAAAAAACAACCTTGGTGTTCGCCGAACCCCAAACACGAAAAACAATGAAAAGGATCATTAAGCTAAACCATTGAAATACAAATATTTACGAAGGTTTCACTTGCTATTTGATGAAGGGCCGGGGTATCTTGATAGCGAGAGGAAGAAATCCCGGTTACCGGGAGAAAGGAGATCATCATGAAAGCGACGAGAATCGTGCTACTGCTGATGGGGGTGATCGCTTTGATGACGATTGGCTGTGATCAGGGCGGCACACTCCTTGGCCCGGATGCTCCGGAAGAGACCGCACAGCAGGCGGATAACGGCAAGGGTGACGTTGATCGGAACACGAACAAAGTCATGCCGATCGATGATGAAACGTACACTCTGGCTGGTGTAGTGTATGTTGATATCAATGAGAACGGGATTCGTGAACAATCGGAAACCCGTCTCGAAGGAATCAGTATCGTTCTGAACGACTACCATGAGGCGCAGACAGATGAGGATGGATACTTCGTATTCACAGACTTGCAGGCAAGTGATTACTGGCTGGCCGTGGATTTGCCGGTAGGATTGACGACGGTTGATGACTATCCGGCCAACGTCGCCGTGGATAATCAGGATGTTTATCTGGAGATCGGTATTACCCTGTGCGATAGTATTGAGGATTATCCTGTGGAAGGCGAAGGTGGCGGTCTTGGTTTCTGGCGCCACAATATTGAGGGCGCGCTGGAAGGACGCCAGAACGGTATCCAGATCGAAGCGCAGCTGTTGGAGCATTTTACCAGTTCCGTCGCGTCATTGGGGATGACCCCGTTTCATGGTCTCAACCTGGCTGTCGCGTATTTCATCCTCGATCAGAATGGCCAGGTTCCGGTGAACAACCTCGCCCGCCATCTGCTTGCCGCCGAGTACAACTTCTTCCGGGGTCGTATGATCAATCAGGATCCTTTGGTGACGTACCTGTTTCTGATGGAAGGTGAGTACATGCTGATGCATTCGGATGAATTCAGTACGAGCGAGCTGCTTGCTATGAAAGATCGCTACGAAGCCTTTAATGAAGGCGGCGAGGGCAATGGCGGTGGCAACGGGAATGGGAATGGGAATGGTCAATTGGGTGGCCGTGGCAACGGTCGCGGTTGATAGGATAAACTGGATCAGCGGAGTCGCTTTTTACCACGCGGCAGCGTGATGATGATAACCCCTCCCTCAAGCAAAGGACCAGCAAGGTTGCTGGTCCTTTGCTATTCCCGGGAGTTGAACTGTGGCAGCTTCGGCCTCCGAGAGCCAAGAAGAGAGCTATTTCAAAGAAAGTGAATCCGTAAAACGTCCCTGTTGTTTTTAGCCTTTTTGCCGTCTGTGATGATTTACCTATTTCGAGGTTTCAGGCAGATTGGGAATGTATGCGCTCGCTTACAAACAATGTTTCACAACACGTTATGATTGCCTTTGGAGGTAGAAAAGATTTCCATTTCGATTTTTTTAGGGTTTTTGGGAATGAGTTTTTGTGCGGCATTTGGGATTTTTCTTGATTGACCCAAACACAAAAAACACGAAAAGCGGCGAATATGTCAATGTATCCAGTTGTAATCTTTATAGTTAATGTGAGCTTCAGCACTTGACTTTCAGTACCGGGTGACTACCTTGCTATCAGGAAAAACCTTTTCAACTTCTCTTTGCGAGCGCTAGAGTTTCTTTCGATACAGCGTCCCTTGGGGATGCAGGAGGTGAAAGATGGAACGTAAAGCGAACTTTTTGCGACTGTTGCCGGGGCTGCTGATGTTTCTTGGGGGCACGCTGGACGTGGCCGCACGGCCCCCATTGGCGCACGAGGCGCAGGATCCTCGCGCGCAGGCGCATTCCGACCTGACCGTACTCTCGCATGAAGCCGGCATGACCATGGTGATCGGGGAGGGGCGAGGCCCGACGCCCGACCTGGCTCGCGGCGACGCCACCATTGTCGCGGAGGACCGTTTGATCGCGGCGCTCCACCAGCGGTTCCGTGAACTGGTTGAGCAAACCTCAAACGTTCTCGCCGGAGACAGCGGCGCACTGAACGCGCTGGGTGGGTACGAGGACGCCTTCCAGGTGGAATCGATCCCTTACGAAGTCGTCAACACCAAGGTCTTCGAGGAACGCGGGCAGGTGGTATGCTTGAGGCTGCTGGCTCTTTCCGACAGCAACATGGACCGCATCATTCTCGGGCACCTGCAGGGAGAAGACGCCTGGTACGCCCTGGTGAGATATTCCGAGCCCATCCGTGATCTGGAAGGGCGGGTTGATACGCAGGACAGCAACCATTGACAATCAATCCATGAGGGAGCATTCCAGCCGGATTTGACTGGAGGACAGGATCATGAGAACATTGAGATTGATTTGTGTGTTGCTGTTGCTGACGGGCACAGCCTGGTCGTTTTCAGATGACTTTGAAACCGACCTGTCGCAATGGACCGGGGACTGGGTCCGCACCAACGAGGCGGCCTACTCCGGGACGTGGTGTATTACGGAAAGCCCGGGCGGCGATTACGGTAACCTGGAATACAAGACCATCGAAATGGTTTCGGGCGAGGATCTCGACCAGGCGATCCTGGGCAGTGAGCTCACCTTCTGGGCGCGGTACGAGACGGAAGAACACTTTGATTTCTGGTATGTGGATATCTCGTTGGACGGCGGCCTTACCTGGAACCAGGAAGCTGCGTTTCATGGGACCGCCCTGACGTGGACACAATACACCGTTGACCTGGAAGGCTACATTGGCAACAATGACGTCCGGGCGCGGTTCCGGTTCGACAGCGACCAGGCTGTGGTGGAGAACGGGGTCTGGATCGATAACGTCGAGATCACCATTACGGTTGATGATGTCAGCCCGCCCCTGGTGTTGCATGATGCCGTCCCGGTCGATTCCGCCATCGACGGTCAATATGACCCCGTCTTCACCGTCCGTGACCGAAGCGGCGTAGACTACGTCAACCTCTATTACAGGGTCAACGACAGCGACACCCTCCAGGCTCAGTTCGACTACCTCAACAACGACGATTACCATTTCGATATTCCGCCCTACACACCGGGGTATCGTGTTACCTACTGGATAGAAGCCGGCGATAGCTGGACACCACAGAACGAGGACAGTTATGGTCCCTGGGAGTACTATTGCGGGACCATGATCAGTTACGACAATGGCGTCAACGACGACGACATCATTGTCAACCAGGGGGCCGGCGGGCGGTTCGCCGTGGAATTCACCGACCCGGGCGACCCGGATCTCTACCTGGCGGCGGTGCTGTACGGGTTCTACCGCGATCCCGGCCGCACCATCGACAGTGTGGACTGTATTGTTTGGGACGACAACGCGGGCTGGCCGGGTAACCAGGTCATCGGAGAAATCCCCGTCTATCCGGAAAACACGCTGGCGACGCCGTACGCGGTGACACGGGTTGACATGGTTCCCTACGACTATGAAATCAACGGGGACTTCCATGCCGGGTTCGAATACCGCTCCAATCGGCCCTACATCCTGGGCGACAACCCGGCGACACAGAACCGGTCCGAGCAGTACGACGGGGGCTGGTCCAACCTCAACCGCGATTTGCATATCCGGGCGCTGACCGGCGATATCTACGCCTATCTGCCCAACAACCCGACCGCGTTCCAACTCGAGGAACCGGCCGACGAGGACACATCCGATACTGAAAACGTGACAGTCCGGTGGACTCAATCCACTGACAGCGACCCCAACGACTACATCCGGTACGACCTGGAATGGTCGGTCAACTCCGACTTCTCGGCATCAAGTACTGTCACTATCACCGATACGTTCTACACCATCACCGGCCTGTCGGACAACACGACCTATTACTGGCGGGTGAAATCCCGGGACGCGTTCCACAACGAAGAGTGGGCGGACCCGGGCGATACCGGCTACCAGTTTCATGTGTACACGCCGGAAAACCCCAACGTGTTCAACCTGACCAGCCCGGCCAATGCGTCGGTCTCCACCACCAGCGATGTGGTGTTGACCTGGGAGGCGGCTACGGACCCCGACCCGGACGACGTGCTTACCTACGATGTCTATGTCAGCACCGATGCCGGAAATCTGGGGACGCCGGTGGCGACGGGCCTTTCCGCCACGACCTATACGTTCAGCGGCAACGACGACACTCAGTACTGGTGGACGGTGCGGGCGGTGGACAACCACGGCCTCGAGACCCAGGCGATCCAGACCTGGCGCTTCAGCCTGGACATTGAAGATGCGCCCAATCCGTTTGATCTGGCCTCGCCGGCGGATGGTACCGTCTCGACGTCCACAGCGGTCACCCTTACCTGGAACGCCGCTACCGACCCGGACGGCGACGCGCTGGTATATGACGTGTATGTCAGCACCGACGCCGGCAACCTGGGAACGCCCGTGGTCACCGGGATGACTCTGCTCAGCTACACTTTCAACGGGGTGGATGACGAGACCTATTACTGGAGTGTGCGTGCGCGCGATCCGAGCAACAACTCCACCATGGCGAACCAGACCTGGAGTTTCTCCATTGAGGTGGAGGATCCGCCAGGGACGTTTGACCTGGCGTCACCCGCTAACGGGGCAGTTGAAACCGCCGCTACCGTAAACCTGACCTGGGACGCCTCGGTCGATCCCGACGGGGATGCGGTGACGTATGACGTGTATGTCAGCACCAACGCCGGCAACCTGGGAACGCCCGACGCGACCGATCTGACGGTCACCAACTTTGCCTTCCCGGGCATTGACGACCAGACCTATTACTGGACTGTGGTCGCCAAGGACCCCAACGGCAACGAGACCGACGCCAACCAGACCTGGTCTTTTTCCATCAACATCGGGCAGGCGCCTGACGCGTTCAGCCTGAGTTCACCAGCCGACGGGTATACGTCGGCATCGGCAACCGTGTCCCTCGCCTGGGACGCCACCACCGACCCCGATCCGGGGGATGATGTTACCTATTCGGTCTATGTCAGCACCAACGCCGGCAATCTCGGCGCGCCGGTGGCGACGGGCCTGACTGCGACGACCTACGACTTTACCGGCGTCAACAACAATACTTATTACTGGACCGTGAGGGCGGTGGATACCGACGGCCACAGTACGCAGGCGGACCAGACCTGGTCGTTTGATATCAGTGTCAACGCCGCGCCCCTGGCGTTCAACCTGACCAGTCCGGCCGACGGCAATACTGAAACCGCCACGGCAGTCGACCTTGATTGGGAGACGACTACCGATCCCGATGGCGACCCGTTGACGTACGATGTGTATGTCAGCCTGGACGCTTTTGACCTGGGAACGCCGGTGGCGACGGATCTCGGCGCCTCCAGCTACACCTACAACGGGACCAACGGGAACACGTATTACTGGACCGTGCGCGCCAAGGACGACAACGGCAACGAGACCTCGGCGAACCAGACCTGGTCGTTCGACATCTCGGTGAACGATCCGCCGACCGCGTTCAGCCTGGCCAGTCCCGCCGATGCGACCACCTCTTCCACAGCATCGGTGACGTTGACCTGGGACGCCTCCACCGATCCCGAGGGCGGACCGATTACCTACAACCTCTATGTCAGCACCGATGCGGGGGATCTGGGAACGCCGGTGGCCTCCGGCCTGACCGGGACGTCGAACACCTTTAACGGTTCCGATGACACCCAGTATTACTGGACTGTACGCGCCTACGACAGCGCCGGCAACATGACCCAGGCCGATCAGACCTGGAGCTTTGATGTTTATGTGGAGGAGAGTCCGGCGGCGTTCAACCTCGCGGCTCCCGGCGACGGCAGCACGATGGGGGCGACCGCGGTCAACCTCTCGTGGGATGCGAGCACCGACCCCGACGGCGACGCGGTTACCTACGATGTCTATGTCAGCACCGACGCCGGTAACCTGGGAACTCCGGTCGCAACCGACCTGGCGGGGACCAGCTATACCTACAACGGCACAGACCTGACCACCTATTACTGGACCGTCTACGCCAGGGATCCCAACGGCAACCAGACCCAGGCCATCGAGACCTGGAGCTTCGATATTGATGTCGATTACGCGCCCGACGCGTTCAACCTGCTGACCCCGGCGGACGGGACCGTGTCGAGTACAGTCGCCGTGCCCCTGACCTGGGAAAGCACTACCGACGCCGACGGCGAAACCATCACCTACGATGTGTATGTCAGCACCGATGCGGGCAACCTGGGGACGCCGGTCGCTACGGATCTCAGCGCTACCAGCTACACGTTCAACGGCGCGGACAATACCACCTATTACTGGACGATCCGCGCAAAAGACGGGGCCAACGAGACCCAAGCCAACCAGACCTGGAGCTTCTCCACGGACGAAGAGTTTGCCCCTGATCCGTTTAATCTGACATCACCGTCCGATTTTCACATCTTTAACTCCACTACCACCATCGCGCTGGATTGGGAAGCGACCACGGACCCCGATGGCGACCCGGTGACCTACGATGTTTACGTGTCCACCACCCAGGGTGATCTTGGTACTCTGGTAGCCGATGATATTGCCGTGTCCAACTACGACTTTTCCGGTTCGGATGGCGAAGAATACTGGTGGACTGTGTTCGCGTTCGATGACAACGGCAACTCCACCCAGTCCAACCAGACCTGGAAGTTCAGCATCTTTATCCAGGAAGTACCCGGGGCGTTTGACCTGCTCGATCCCACCAATGGGGAAACCGTTTATACCCTGGATGTGCCGTTGAGTTGGGAAGCCTCTGTCGATCCCGACCCGGGCGACAACGTGGTCTACGATGTGTATGTGGGAACCCAGATCTGGAACTTGGGGCAGGTGGCTACCGGCGTGACGGGAACCTCGTACACCTACACCGGTATTGACGGCAACACGTATTACTGGACGGTGGACGCCCGCGATGCCGTGGGCAACACCACCACCGCCAGCCAGACCTGGTCCTTCACCATCGACTATGAACCCCCGCCTGCGGCCTTCAACCTGACCAGTCCGGCGGATGGGACGGTGTCCGGCACAAACTCCGTGGACCTGGACTGGGAGACCACGACCGACCCGGACGGCGGCGCGATTACGTATGACGTCTATGTCAGCACCGATCCCGGAAACATGGGCGCGGCGGTCGCCACTGGTCTGAACACGACTTCGTACACCTTCAACGGCAGCGACGACACTCAGTACTACTGGACCGTCCACGCTCTCGACCCGGATGGCGGTGAAACCACCGCCAACCAGACCTGGGGCTTCTCGATCTATGTGGAAGAAGCGCCCGGGGCGTTTGATCTGAGCAGCCCGGCTGATGCGGCGACGGAACCGGCGGCCACGGTCTCGCTGGCGTGGGACGCCTCGGTCGATCCCGACGGTGATGCGGTGACGTATGATGTCTACGTCAGCACCGATGCGGGCAACCTGGGAACTCCAGTCGCCACGGACCTTTCGGCGACCACTTACGACTTCACCGGCAGCGATAACACGACCTACTACTGGACCATCCAGGCGAAGGATCCCAACGGCAACGCGACCGACGCCAACCAGACCTGGTCGTTCGATATTTTCGTGGACGATCCGCCCGACGCCTTCAGTTTGGCAAGTCCGGCGGACGGGTCCACGCAGGGTGCAGCGACAGTCTCACTGACCTGGAACGCGGCGACCGACCCCGAGGGACTGGCGGTTACCTACGATGTCTACGTCAGCACCGATGCGGGCAACCTGGAAACGCCCGTCACCACTGACCTGGCCGCTACAACTTACGACTACACCGGCAGTGACAATACGACTTATTACTGGACTGTACACGCCAAGGATCCGGCCGGCAACGAGACCCCGGCCAGCGAAACCCGGAGCTTCGACATCTACGTGGAAGAAGCCCCGGGTGCGTTTGACCTGACCGGACCGGCCGACGGCTCCACGCAGACATCGTTGACCGTCACCATGACTTGGGACGCCTCGACAGATCCCGATGGTGACGATGTAACCTACGATGTCTACGCCAGCACCGACGCCGGGGATGTCTTCAGCAACCAGGTCGCTTCGGACCTGACCGCTGCGACCTACGATTTCACCGGCAGCGACAACACGACCTACTACTGGAGCGTCCGGGCGAAGGATCCCAACGGCAACGAGACTGACGCCAACCAGACCTGGTCGTTCGACATCGTGTATGACGATCCGCCCGACGCTTTCAGCCTGGATTCCCCGGCCGACGCGAGCACCAGCCCCACGGCGACTGTGAGCCTGGCCTGGAACTCTACGACCGATCCGGAAGGGCAGGACGTGACCTACGATGTTTATGTCAGCACGGATATGGGGACGCTGTTCGATGCCCCGGTCGAAAGCGATCTCTCGGTTTTGACCTATGACTTTGCCGGGCTGGATGATTCGACTTATTACTGGACGGTGCGGGCAAAAGACGAGAACGGCAACGAGCGGCAGGCGTCGGAGACCTGGACCTTCGATATCTACGTGGAAGAAGCGCCCGATGCGTTTAATCTGCTCTCGGTCGCCGATGGAACCACGTCGAACACCCTGACCGTGGACCTGGCCTGGGAGAGCACGTCCGACCCCGACGGCGACAACATCACGTACGATGTCTACGTCAGCACCGACGCGGGCGATCTCGGTACTCCGGTCGCCGCGGACCTCAACGTCACGATATATACCTTCACCGGCCTGGACGATTCGACCTATTACTGGACCGTGTTCGCAAAAGACCCCAACGGCAACGAGACCCAGGCGACACAGACCTGGAGCTTCGATATTTATGTGGAAGAAGCTCCGGACGCTTTCAGTCTGACAAGTCCGGCGGACGTTTCCACGCAGACCAGCACAACCGTTACGCTGACTTGGAACGCCAGTGCGGATCCAGACGGCGATGCGGTGACATACGATGTCTACGTCAGCACCGACGCGGGCAACCTGGGCGCTCCGGTGGCGACGGACCTGACTGTGCTGACCTACGACCACACCGGCAGCGACGATGTGACCTATTATTGGACCGTGGTCGCCAAGGATCCCAACGGCAACGAGACCCAGGCGAGTGAGACCTGGAGCTTCGAGATTTACATCGAAGAAGCCCCGGGTGCGTTCGACCTGGCCAGTCCGGCGGACGGGACCACGTCGAGCACGGCCACCGTGACCCTGACCTGGAACGCCAGCACCGATCCGGACGGCGACGCGGTGGTGTACGATGTCTATGTCAGCACGGACGCGGGCGACCTCGGCACGCCGGTGGCGACGGACCTGGGCGCGCTGACCTGGGACTTCACCGGCCTGGACGATTCCACCTATTACTGGACGGTTCACGCGAAAGACGGCAACGGCAACGATGTCGCCGCCAACCAGACCTGGAGCTTTGACATCTACGTGGAAGAAGCTCCGGACGCTTTCAGTCTGGCCAGTCCGGCGGACGCTTCCACGCAGACCAGCACCACCGTTACGCTGGCCTGGAACGCGACAACCGACCCCGACGGCGACGCGGTAACCTATGACGTGTATGTCAGCACCGACGCCGGTAACCTGGGGACACCGGTGGCGACGGATCTGACCGTGCTGACCTATGACCATACCGGTAGCGACGACCAGACGTACTACTGGACCGTGGTGGCGAAAGACCCCAACGGCAACGAGACCCCGGCGAGCGAGACCCGGAGCTTCGACATTTACATTGAAGAGGCTCCGCAGGCGTTCGACCTGAGCAGCCCGGCGGACAGTTACGTCAGCCCGGTGACCAATGTAGCGCTGACCTGGGATGCGACCACGGACCCGGATGGCGATGCGGTGACGTACGATGTCTACGTCAGCACCGATGCGGGCAACCTCGGTACGCCGGTGGCGACGGATCTGAGCGCCCTCACCTACAACTACACCGGCAGCGACGACCAGACGTATTACTGGACCGTCGTCGCAAAAGACCCCAACGGCAATGAGACCAGCGCCGCCTCGACCTGGAGCTTCGACATCTATATCGAAGAAGCCCCGGGCGCGTTTGACCTGGCGAGCCCGGCGGACGGCTCCGTGCAGGGAGCGACCACCGTAACCCTGACCTGGAACACCAGCACCGACCCGGACGGCGACGCGGTGACGTATGATGTCTACGTCAGCACCGACGCCGGCAACGTGTTCGGCAGCCCGGTGGCGACGGATCTGAACGCCACGACCTACGACTTCACCGGCAGCGACAACCAGACCTATTTCTGGAGTGTGCGGGCGAAGGATCCCAACGGCAGCGTGACCACCGCCAACCAGACATGGGACTTCGAGATCTACGTGGAAGAAGCCCCGGGTGCGTTCAGTCTGACCAGCCCGGCGGACGGTTCAACCCTCGGCGCGATCACCGCGACCCTGGAGTGGGGTGCGTCGGTGGACCCGGACGGCGACGCGGTGACGTATGATGTCTATGTAAGCACCGACCTGGGTACGCTGTTCGATGCGCCGGTCGCCACTGATTTGACCGTGCGCAGCTACGACCATACCGGCAGCGACAATACGACGTACCATTGGGCGATCATCGCGAAGGATCCCAACGGCAACGAGACTCAGTCGACGCAGACCTGGAGCTTCGACATTTATGTGGAAGAGGCCCCGGTGGCGTTTGACCTGACCAGCCCCGCGGATGCGACGGTGTCCTCCACGACAACGGTTACCCTGAACTGGAACAGCACCATCGATCCGGATGGCGACGCGGTGACGTACGATGTTTACGTCAGCACTGACGCCGGCAATCTGGGCGCGCCGGTGGCGACCGACCTGGTTGCCTCCAGCTACGATTACACCGGCAGCGACGACCAGACGTATTACTGGACTGTCCGGGCGAAAGACCCCAACGGCAACGAGACCCAGGCCAACCAGACCTGGAGCTTCAGCATCTACGTGGAAGAAGCTCCCAACGCGTTCAGCCTGACCAGCCCGGCCGATGCGACCGTATCGCCCGCAGTGGATGTCACCCTGAACTGGAACAGTACCACCGACCCGGACGGCGACCCGGTGACCTACGATCTGTATGTCAGCACCGACGCCGGCAACCTGGGTACGCCCATCGCGTCCGACATAACCGTGACGACCTACGATTTCACCGGTACGGATGATGAGACGTATTACTGGACCGTGGTGGCGAAGGACGGCAACGGCAACGAGACCCAGGCCACTCAGACCTGGAGCTTCAGCATTTACGTGGAAGAGGCCCCCAACACGTTCAGCCTTGCCGGACCGGCTTCCGGGACGGTATCGGGCGCGGTGGACGTGGCGCTGAGCTGGAACAGCACCACCGACCCCGACGGCGACGCGGTGACTTATGACGTGTATGTCAGCACCGACGCCGGCAACATGGGGACGCCGGTCGCCAGTGATCTGACCACCACCAACTACACCTTCACCGGCAGTGACAACACGCAGTACTGGTGGACGGTGCGGGCGAAGGATCCCAACGGCAACGAGACCCAGGCGTCGCAGACCTGGAGCTTCAGCATTTACGTGGAAGAAGCCCCGAACCCGTTCACGCTTGCAAACCCGCCGGACGGCTCTACGCATGAAAGTGAAAACGTCACGGTCACCTGGAACCTGACCACGGACCCCGACGGCGACCCGATTTACTACGACATCTATATCTCGACAGATCCGGGCGATATGGGAACGCCGGTGGTCGACAGCCTCCCCGGGCCGTCGTACACTTACACCGGCAACGACCTGACGACCTACTACTGGACCGTGGTCGCTTACGATGACAACGGCAACGAGACGCAAGCGAACCAGACCTGGTCGTTCTTCATCGACATCGAGCATGAACCGGGCGAGTTCGATCTGGCCGGGCCGAACTCCGGCTGGATCTCGCCCTCCGCCACGGTGACGCTGGAATGGGAAACCTCGGTGGATCCCGACGGCGACCCGGTGACGTACGATGTCTTCCTCGGCCCAACAGCAGGCAGCTTGACCGAAACCGTTTCGGATCTGACCGATACCACGTATGAATTTACCGGCAACGATGATTCTCAATACTGGTGGACCGTCCAGGCCAGCGATGACAACGCCAACGAAGTGTGGGCGGACAACACCTGGAACTTCAGCATTTATGTGGAAGAGGCCCCGGGAGCGTTCTCGCTGTCCAGCCCGGCGGACGGTCACACTGCGCCGGACACCCTGGTGGCGTTGTCCTGGACCGCCTCTGTCGATCCCGACGGCGACCCGGTCAGCTACGATGTCTACGTCAGCACCGATCCGGGCGATCTGGGAATGCCGGTGGCGTCCGATGTCACCGGCACGACCTACACCTTCGACGGGGAAGACGATACCCAGTATTACTGGACCGTGACAGCGAAGGATAACAACTCCAACTCGACCCCGGTGGGGGAGACCCGCAGCTTCAGCATTTACCGGGAAGAAGCCCCGCAGCCCTTCACCCTCGTCTCGCCGGCCAACGGCGCGGTGATGGGAACGTCTACAGTGACGCTGACCTGGAACACCACCACCGATCCGGACGGCGACGCGGTGACCTATGACGTATATGTCAGCACCGACGCCGGGACTCTGTTCGACACGCCGACCGCGACCGATCTGACCAGTGCGACGTATGACTTCAGCGGCAGTGACGATACGCGCTACCACTGGGGCGTGGTCGCGAAGGACCCCAACGGCAACGAGACCCAGTCGACCAACACACGCTACTTTGATATCTACGTGGAAGAAGCGCCGGGCGCGTTTACCCTGACCAGTCCCGCCAACGGGCAGGTGATGGGTGCGACCTCTGTCAGCCTGCAGTGGAGCGCCTCAGTGGATCCCGACGGCGACCCGGTGGTGTATGACGTGTATGTCAGCACCGACGCGGGCGACCTGGGTACGCCGGTCGCCGGCGGCATCAGCGCCACGCAGTGGACCTTCAACGGCAGCGATGATGTGACCTATTACTGGTCCGTCACCGCTCGCGACAACCACAGCAACTCCACCCCGGTTGGCGAGACCCGCAGCTTCAGTATTTACGTGGAAGAATCCCCGCTGGCGTTCAACCTGACCAGCCCGGCCAACGGGACCATTTCCGGCAGCGCCACGGTGACCCTGAACTGGGCGGCGACCTCCGACCCGGACGGCGATGACGTCACCTATGATGTGTATGTCAGCACCGACGCCGGCAACATGGGGACTCCGGTCGCCAGTGATTTGACCGTCAACAACTACATCTTCAACGGCAACGACGACACGCGGTATTACTGGACCGTACGCGCGAAGGATCCCAACGGCAACGAGACCCAGGCGAACCAGACCTGGTGGTTCGAGACCTATGTGGAAGAAGCGCCGAGCACGTTCAGCCTGGTCAGCCCCGATAGCGGCAACGTGATGGGCGCCACCGCAGTGACCTTGCAGTGGAACGCTTCCACCGATCCCGATGGCGACCCGGTGCGCTACGATGTCTATGTCAGCACCGACGCGGGTAACCTGGGCACACCGGTAGCGACCAACCTCACCGGGACATCGTATACCTACAACGGCAGCGATGATACGCAGTACTGGTGGACCGTGCGCGCCCGGGACAACAACGGCAACGCCACCAACGCCAGCGAGACCTGGTCGTTCGATATTTACGTGGAAGAGCCCCCGAGCGCCTTCAGCCTGGTCAACCCGGCGGACGGTACGGTATCGCCCACCACGGCAGTGGATCTGAGCTGGAACACTTCCACCGACCCGGACGGCGATGATGTCACATATGACGTGTACGTCAGCACCGACGCGGGCAACCTGGGAACCCCGGTCGCATCCGACCTGACCACCACCAGCTACACCTTCAACGGCAGCGACGACACGAGCTATTACTGGACGGTGCGGGCCAAAGACCCCAATGGCAACGAGACGCAGGCCACGCAGACCTGGCAGTTCGAGATCTACGTGGAAGAAGGCCCCGACGCCTTCTCGCTGTCCAGCCCCGCAGACGGCACAGTGTCAGGCAGCGCGACGGTAAGCCTTGTCTGGAACACCACCACCGATCCGGACGGCGACGCGGTGACGTATGACGTCTATGCCGGCACCGACGCCGGTGACCTGCTCAGCTCGCCGGTGGCGACGGACCTGACCGTGGCGAATTACGACTTCACCGGCCTGGACGATTCTACCTACACCTGGACTGTGATCGCAAAAGATCCCAACGGCAACGAGACGCAGGCGAGCGAAACCTGGACCTTCAGCATTTACGTGGAAGAACCGCCGCCGGCATTCAGTCTGCTGACCCCGACTGATGCATCGACCGAACCAGCTACAGATGTCGAACTGACCTGGGAACCAGCTCCCGACCCGGATGGCGACGATGTCACCTACGATGTCTTTGTCAGCCTCGATCCGGGCGACCTGGGAACCGCGGTGGCGACCGGTTTGACCACCACCAGCCATACTTTCAGCGGTGATGACGACTCGACCTACACCTGGACGGTGCGCGCCAACGACACCAACGGCAACTCCACCGATGCGACCGAAACCTGGACGTTTGACATCCATGTGGAAGAAGCGCCGCTGGCATTCAACATGATCAGCCCGGCCGACGGCGCGGTGTCACCCAATGCCGCCGTTACGCTTCAGTGGCAGAACACCACCGACCCGGACGGCGACACGGTTGTGTTTGACGTGTATGTCAGCCATGACGCGGGCGATCTGGGAACTCCGGTGGCGACGGACCTGAGCACGACCAGCTACACCTATACCGGTGATGACGATTCGACCTATTACTGGTCGGTCTTCGCCAGGGATGGTAATGGCAGCGAAACCCAGGCAAGCAATGGCATTTGGGAGTTCTCGATTTACGTGGAAGAAGCTCCCGGCGCATTCAGCCTGCTGAGTCCGGTCAACGGCGCCATCCGCTCCACAGCCACCGTAAACCTCCAGTGGACCGCCTCGGTGGATCCTGACGGCGACGCGGTGACCTACGACATCTTCGTCAGCACCGATCCCGGGAATATGGGGACTCCGGTGCAGACCGGCGTCACCGCCACGAGCTGGACCTTCAACGGCAACGACGATACCCAGTACTGGTGGACCGTACGAGCCAACGATCCCAACGGCAACCAGACCATGGCGACCAATACCCGCACCTTCAGCATCTACGTGGAAGAGGCGCCCGAACCCTTTAGCCTGCTGTCTCCGGCGGATGGAACCGTCTCCGGAACCGACGAAGTGACGTTGATCTGGGAAAACACCATCGAGCCCGACGGTGACCCGGTGGAGTACGATCTGTATGTCAGCACCGATCTGAACAACCTGGGTACGCCGATCGCGGATAATATCACCGACACCACGTACTCTTTCACCGGCAGCGACGACCAGACCTATTACTGGACGGTTGTTGCTTATGATGATCAGAACAACGACACCCCCGCCGACCAGACCTGGTCCTTCGAGATCTACATCGAAGAGCCGCCGTCAGCCTTCGCACTGGCGACCCCCGACAGCGGCATCGTGTCGCCCGATACGGTCGTGACCCTGACCTGGGACCGTTCGACCGACCCCGACGGCGACGCGTTGACCTACGATGTCTATGTCAGCACTGACATGAACAACCTGGGGACGCCCGTAGCCGAGAACCTCACCGACACCAGCTACACGTTCACCGGGGACGACGATACGCAGTACTGGTGGACGGTGGAAGTGGACGACGGCAACGGGAACGTGGTGCAGGCGGATCAGACCTGGAGCTTCGATATCGACGTTGAGGACGTCCCCGACACGTTTACGCTCCTGAGCCCGGCCGACGGCAGCACTTCGCCGACCGCTACTGTGGATCTCACCTGGCAGAGCACCAGCGACCTGGACAGCGACCCCATTACATACGATCTGTATGTCAGTACTGACCTGAACAATCTGGGCGCGCCGGTACAGACCGGCCTGACCGACACCACCGCGAGCTTTACCGGCAGCGACGACACCGCCTACTGGTGGACCGTGATCGCCGATGACGGCAACGGAAATACCGTGGCGGCGACGGATACCTTCGGCTTCGACATCTATGTGGAAGAGTATCCCAACGCTTTCGCGCTTCTGTCGCCGGACAGCGGGCATGTCTCGCCGGGGACGGACGTGACCCTGATCTGGACCTCCACCAGCGATCCGGACGGCGACGCTGTGAGTTACGACCTGTTCATCAGCACCGACATGAACAACCTGGGCGCAGCGGTCGCTACGGACCTGACGGACACCAGCTACGCTTTCACCGGCAATGATGACACCGAGTATTGGTGGACCGTGGTCGCCGGAGACGTTAATGGGAACGAAACCGCCGCGCCGGATACCTTCAGCTTCAGTATCTACGTGGAAGAAGGCCCGGGCGCGTTTACCCTGGCCACACCGGCTGATGGCAGTGTGGAGCCGGACACCGATGTGCTACTGATCTGGGACACCTCGACCGATCCCGACGGGGATGCGGTGACGTACGATCTTTACCTGGCCAACGATGTCGGCGGCCTCGCGACGCCGTACCAGACCGGATTGACAGATACGTTCTACACCTTCACCGGTACGGACAACACGAGCCGGCTGTGGACTGTGGTCGCCGGCGATCCCAACGGCAATACGACCGCGGCGGCGGATACCTTCAGCTTTGATATTTATGTGGAAGAGCCACCCGCAGCGTTCGATCTGGTCGCTCCCGACAGCGGCTGGACCTCGCCCTGGCTGGATGTGGATCTGAGCTGGGACTATTCCAGCGATCCCGACGGCGATGTGCTGTTCTACGATGTGTACGTCAGCACCGACCAGGGCAACCCGGGCGCGCCGGTGATGACCGATCTGACCGATTCCACCTGGACCTTTGCTGCTGTGCATGGCAATACTTACTGGTGGACGGTGGAAGTGGACGATGGCAACGGGAACGTGGTGCAGGCGAGCCAGACCTGGAGCTTCGAGGTGGACACCAGCCTCGCCGGACAGGCCCCGCTGGCGTTCGACCTCGCCAGCCCGGACAGCGGCGCGACAATCGCGACCGAAGATGTCCTGCTGACCTGGTTCCCGACCACAGACCCCAACGGCGATGACATTGTCTACGATGTGTATGTCCACCAGGCGCAAGGACAATTGCTGACCACACCGGTCGCCACCGATCTGACCAACACCTCGTATACTTATACCGGCGTCCACGATACACCCTACTGGTGGACGATCATTGCGCGTGATCCGATTGGCAACCAGACCCAGGCCAACCAGACCTGGCGGTTCCATGTTCATACCGCCAACCCGGGCAACGCGCCGGGCGCGTTCAGCCTCACCGGTCCCGACAGCGGCTGGGTGTCGCCGAGCACTGATGTCCTGCTGAGCTGGGAAGAATCTATTGACGCCGACGGTGACGATGTGCTGTATGATGTGTTCGTCAGCCAGACCGCGGGCGTGATCGGAACACGGGTCGCCTCCAACCTGAACGGAACCAGTTATATCCACAGCGGCGGCAACGGCGATACGCTTTACTGGACCGTGCAGGCCAAGGACCCGAGCGGCAACTACACCCAGGCCAACGAGACCTGGAGCTACTCGATTGACGTGTCGGGCGCCGACCAGCCGCCGACCGCGTTCGGCCTGGCCGGCCCCAGCGATGGGTCTGTGCAGCCCGTGACGGACGTGCTGCTGAGCTGGGAACCCTCCAGCGACCCGGAAGGGATGGACGTCAGCTATGAAGTCTATGCCTCGACTGTTCAGGGCTTCCTCGGCAGCCGGGTGGCGAGTGATCTGACAGGCTTGAGCTACACCTTCACCGGCAGCAACAACGAAACCTACTACTGGACCATCATCGCGTACGACGAAGCGGGCAACAGCACGCAGTCCGACGAGACCTGGTCCTTCGCTGTCGACACCTCACAGCAGAACAACGCCCCGGCGGCGTTCTCGCTGGTGTCGCCCGACAGCGGCTGGACCTCGCCGAGCGCCGATGTGCTGCTGAGCTGGGAAAGCACGACCGATCCCGACGGCGATAACGTCACGTACGACGTCTACCTCAGCACCAGTTCTTCGGATATCGGTACTCGAGTTGCAGCCAACCTGACCGGAACCAGCTACACCCACACCGGCGCGGACGGCGATACGCTGTTCTGGACGGTGCGGGCGGTGGATACCTACGGCAACCAGACACAATCCAGCGAAACCTGGTCGTTTGACATCGACCTGGGCAACGCCAACCAGCCGCCGGCAGCGTTTACCCTGGCGAGCCCGAGCGACGGCTACGTGTCGCCGAGCACCGACGTGCTGATGACCTGGGAAACTTCGAGCGATCCCGAGGGCGGAGCGGTGACCTACGATGTCTATGTCTCGACCGTACCCGGCTTCCTGGGTACGCGGGTCGCCCACGACCTGAGCGGCGCGAGCCATACCTTCACCGGCAGCGACGCCACCAGTTACTACTGGACCGTGATCGCCGCAGACGCCGACGGCAACACCACCCAGTCGGATGTCACCTGGGCGTTCGAGATCGACCTGACCCAGGCGAACAACCCGCCCAACGCATTCTCGCTGGCAGCGCCCGACAGCGGCTGGACCTCGCCGAGTACGGATGTATTGCTGAGCTGGGAGAACGCTACCGATCCCGACGGCGATAATGTCACATACGACGTCTATATCAGCAGCACATCGTCGGATATCGGTACACGTGTCGCCAGCGGCCTGACCGGAACCAGTTACAGCCATTCCGGCAGCGACGGCGATACCCTGTTCTGGACGGTGCGCGCGGTGGACGACAACAACAACCAGACTCAATCGACCGAGAGCTGGTCGTTTGACATCGACCTCGGCAATGCCAACCAGCCGCCGGCCGCCTTTACCCTGGCGAGCCCGAGCGACGGCTACGTGTCGCCCGCCACCGATGTGCTGATGACCTGGGAAGCCTCGAGCGATCCCGAGGGCGGAGCGGTGACCTACGATGTGTACGTGTCCACCATCGCCGGCTTCCCGGGAACGCGTGTCGCCCACGACGTGAGCGGAACAAGCCACACATACAGCGGCAGCGACGGCGAAACGTATTACTGGACGGTGATCGCTTCCGACGCCGACGGCAACACCACTCAGTCCGATGTCACCCGGTCGTTTGAGATCGACCTGACCCAGGCGAACAACGCGCCCGAGGCGTTCTCGCTGGTCGCACCGGACAGCGGCTGGACCTCGCCCAGCACGGATGTATTGCTGAGCTGGGAAAGCGCCACCGATCCCGATGGCGACGCGGTGACCTACGATCTGTACATCAGCACGACCTCCGCGGATATCGGAACACGTATCGCCAATGGTCTCACCGGGACCAGCTACAGCTACACCGGCAGCGACGGCGACACCCTGTTCTGGACCATCCGCGCGGTGGACGCCTTCGGCAACCAGACCCAATCGACCGAGAGCTGGTCGTTTGACATTGACCTGGGCAACGCCAACCAGCCGCCGGCCGCCTTTACCCTGGCGAGCCCGAGCGACGGTTACGTGTCTCCCGCCACCGATGTGCTGATGACCTGGCAAGGCACGACCGATCCCGAAGGCGGAGCGGTGACCTACGATGTGTACGTGTCAACCACGCCCGGCTTCCTGGGGACGCGTGTCGCCAATGACCTGAACGCCACGAACTACACGTTCACCGGTAGCGACGCGGCGACGTATTACTGGACCGTGATCGCCGCCGACGCCAGCGGCAACACCACGCAGTCGACCGATACCTGGTCCTTTGAGATCGACCTGGGCAACGCCGACTCCGCGCCGACCGCGTTCTCGCTGGTCGCGCCCGACAGCGGCTGGACCTCGCCGAACACCGATGTCCTGCTGAGCTGGCAGGCAAGCAGCGATCCCGACGGCGGCGACGTTACCTACGACCTGTACACCAGCGCCACTTCGGCGGACATCGGAACCCGGATCGCCAGTGGTCTCACCGGAACCAGCTACAGCTACTCCGCAAGCGACGGCGACACCCTGTTCTGGACCATCCGCGCGGTGGACGCCGGCAACAACCAGACACAATCGACTCAGAGCTGGTCGTTTACCATTGATATCAGTGTCGCCAACGATCCCCCGGCGGCCTTCACGCTGGTCAGCCCGGCCGATGGCTTCGTGTCGCCGGCAACCGATGTGCTGCTGACCTGGAACACCACTACGGACCCGGAAGGCGCGGGGGTGACCTATGACGTGTACGCGTCGACCACGCCCGGCTTCCTGGGGACACGCATCGCCGACAATCTCGCCGGAACCAGCTACACCTTCACCGGCAGCGATGGCGAAACGTACTACTGGACCGTGATCGCCTCGGATCCGAGCGGCAACTTCACCCAGGCCGACGAGACCTGGAGTTTCGAGATCGACACGCCGGTCTCCAACAACGCACCCAACGCGTTCAGCCTGACCGCGCCCGACAGCGGCTGGGCTTCCCCGAGCGCCGACGTGGTGCTGAGCTGGGAAGAGACCACTGATCCGGACGGAGAAGAGGTCAGCTACGAAGTCTACATCAGCACGGTGCAGGGCTTCATCGGTACACGTGTCGCCAGCGGCCTGACCGGCGCGACCTATATCCACACCGGCGTAACAGGCGAGACGTACTTCTGGACCGTGCGCGCGGTGGATCCCAACGGCGACGCCACCCAGTCGACCGAGACCTGGGCTTTCAGCATCGACACCGACAACGCCAACGATCCCCCGGTAGCGTTCACCCTGGTCAGCCCGTTGAACGGCCACGTGTCGCCCTCACCCGATGTGCTGCTCACCTGGAACGGCGCCACCGACCCGGAAGGCGGAGATGTTGAGTATGACGTGTATGTCAGCACTGTGCCGGGCTTCCTGGGCGCACGTGTGGCGGCGGGCCTGAGCGGAACCAGCTACAGCTATACCGGCGTGGACGGGGAAACGTACTACTGGACGGTGGTCGCGGAAGATGTGGACGGCAACCGGACACAGGCGGACGAGACCTGGAGTTTCTCCATCGACGAGTCCCAAGCGACCACCCCGCCGACCGCCTTCTCGCTGACCAGCCCGGCCGACGGGTTCGCGTCGACCAACTCCCTGGTCATCATGACCTGGAACGAATCGACCGATCCCGACGGCGGGAACGTGTCTTACGATGTCTACCTGAGCACTGTGGACGGTTTCATCGGCGTGCGGATGGCCACCGGCCTCAGCCTGCCGACTTACGCCTTCAACGGGACACCGGGCGAAACCTACTGGTGGACGGTGCGGGCGGTGGACGACAGCGGAGAAGAGACCCAGTCCAACGAAACCCGGTCCTTCAGCATTGACAATACGGTCACCGGGCAGCCGCCGGCAGCCTTCAGCCTGACCGCCCCGGACAGCGGCCATGTGTCGCCGGTGGAGACGGTCACCCTGAGCTGGGACGTCACCACCGACCCGGACGGCGATGCGGTCACCTACGATGTCTACGTGTCGGATGATCCGGTTGACTTGGGTACGGCGGATGTAACCGGTCTGGCCGGAACCTCCTGGGACTTCACCGGGACCGACGGCGAGACATATTACTGGACGGTGCGGGCCTCCGACGGCAACGGCAACGACACTCAGGCAGGCGAGACCTGGAGCTTCAGCATCGACGCCAGCCTGCCGGGCGATCCGCCCAACGCGTTCGACCTGGCCAGTCCGGCCGACGGCAGCACCGAGTTCTACCAGGACGTGCAGCTTGTCTGGAACAGCACCGACGATCCGGACGGCGATGCGGTGACGTATGATGTGTACGTGAGCGACGTGGACGGTTTCCTCGGCAGCCGCATCGCGCAGGATCTGACCGACACCACCGCGACCTTCACCGGCGTGGACGGGACACAGTACTGGTGGACCGTGCAGGCGGTGGACGCCACCGGCCGCAGCACCCAGGCGAACCAGACCTGGAGCTTTACCATCGACGTGAACTACCCAGTGGAGAGCTTCAGCCTGCTCGCCCCCGACAGCGGGTATGTCAGCGGCAACGAAGACGTGCTGCTGAGCTGGGAGCACGCGGTCGATCCGGAAGGCGAAGATGTCACCTACGATGTCTATGTGTCCACCGACCCGGGCGACCTGGGAACGCCGGTGGCCGATGACCTCGCCGGGGCGTCGTACAGCTTCACCGGAACCGACGGCCAGACCTACTGGTGGACGGTGGAAGCGTGGGATGGCGATGTGGCGGTAACCCCCGCCGACCAGACCTGGAGCTTCAGTATCGACACCGGTACGGTCCCGCCGGGCAACGATCCGCCGAACGCGTTCAGCCTCGCCGGTCCCGACAGCGGCTTCGTATCGCCGGTGACCGACGTGCTGCTGAGCTGGGAAGCTTCCGCGGATCCCGACGGCGACGCTGTGACCTACGATGTCTACCTGTCCCTCAGCGAGAGCTTCCTCGGTAGCCGCATCGCGAGTGGCCTGACCGAGACCAACTATACCTGTAGCAGCTCCGACGGCGATCAGTGGTACTGGACCATTGTCGCTTCCGACGAATACGACGCGACCACGCAATCGAGCGAAACCTGGAGCTTCAGCATCGACACCGGCGCCGTTCCGCCGGACAACGATCCGCCGAACAGCTTCACTCTGGCTTCGCCCGACAGCGGCTTTATTTCGCCGGAGCAGGACGTGCTGCTGACCTGGAACCAGGCGATCGATCCTGACGGCGACGCGGTGACGTACGAAGTGTACGTGTCCATGGTGCAGGGCGACCTGGGAACTCGGGTCGCGGCGAACCTGACCGGAACCAGTTACAGCTATACCGGGACCGACGGCGCGCTCCACTGGTGGACGGTGCGCGCTCTGGATTCCAACAACCAGGCGACTTTCGCCGATCAGACCTGGCGCTTCGGGGTCAACACCGGCTCCACGCCTCCGGGCAACGATCCGCCCAATGCCTTCAGCCTGGCGAGCCCGAGCGACGGTTTCGTGTCGCCGGTAACCGATGTGCTGCTGACCTGGAACCAGGCGACTGACCCGGACGGCGATGATGTGACCTACGAGGTCTACCTGTCCGCCGATCCGGCCTTTGTCGGAACCCGGATGGCGAGCGGCCTGACCGGAACCTCCTGGAACTTCAGCGGAACCGACGACGAGGAGTGGTACTGGACCATTCGTGCGCTGGATACGGAAGACCAGAGCAGGCTCTCGACCGAAACCTGGTCGTTCAGCATCGACACCGGCACGGTCCCGCCGGGCAACGACCCGCCGAACAGCTTCGCGCTGGTCGCGCCGGACAGCGGCCATGTGTCGCCGGACTTCAGTGTCAACCTGAGCTGGGAAACGGCGGTCGATCCGGATGACGATGAGGTGACCTACGATGTCTTCGTGTCCAGCGTCCAGGGCGAATTGGGAGCCCGTGTCGCGGCGGAACTGACCGGAACCAGCTTCGAGTACACCGGCATCGACGGGCAGCAGTACTGGTGGACGGTCAAAGCTTACGACTCGAACAACCTGCTGACCGACGCGGACCAGACCTGGAGCTTCAGCATCGACGCTGCGCAGGCCAACCAGCCGCCGCTGGCGTTCGACCTGACCAGCCCGGCCGACGGCTATCAGTCGCCCATGAACAGCGTGGATCTTGCCTGGCAGACCACCACCGACCCGGAAGGCGACCCGGTGAGCTACGATGTCTACATCAGCACCGTGCAGGGCTTCCCGGGCACTCGCTTCGCGGCGAACCTGACGAATACGAACTACACCTTTGACGGCGTCAACGGCGAGACCTACTACTGGACCGTGATCGCCGCCGATGAGAGCAACAACGAAACCCAGTCGACCACGACCCGCAGCTTCAGCATCAACACGGATGTGGCCGGCGATCCGCCGGTGGCGTTCGATCTGGCCTCGCCCGACAGCGGGTATGTGTCGGTGGAGACCGATGTTGACCTGACCTGGAACGCAACGAGCGATCCCGACGGCGGCGCCGTGACCTACGATGTCTACGTGAGCGATGACCCGGCCTACCTGGGTGTGCAAGTTGCGCAGAACCTGAGCGGCACATCATACATGCACACCGGCGCGGACGGCGATACGCTGTACTGGACCGTGCGGGCGTACGACGAAGATGGTATGTGGACCCAGGCGAGTCAGACCTGGTCCTTCAGCATTGATAGCGACCTGCCCGGCAGCGCCCCGGCGGCGTTTGATCTGGCGGCTCCCGACAACAACACTGTCTCCCCGGTGGAGACAGTCACGCTGAGCTGGAACGCGACCAGCGATCCCGACGGCGGCGACGTGACCTACGAGGTCTTCGTCTCCACGCAGCTCGGTTTCCTCGGTACGCGGCTGGCCTCCAACCTGGGCGCAACCAGCTACGAGTTCGCCGGCAGCGACGGCGACCAGTACTGGTGGACCATCCGCGCGGTGGACGAGGACGGCATGTGGACGCAGGCGAACCAGACCTGGACCTTCAGCATCGACGCTACGCAGGCCAGTCAGCCGCCGTTGGCGTTCAACCTGGCCGGTCCCGACAGCGGGTATACTTCGCCGGATACGGATGTTCTGTTGAGTTGGTTCGATTCAGCCGATCCCGACGGCGAAGATGTGGAATATGATGTCTACGTCTCAACCGTACAGGGCTTCCTGGGCACACGTGTGGCCGGCGATCTCGCGGCTGCCAGCTACACCTATACCGGCAGCGACGGTGAAACCTACTGGTGGACCGTGCTGGCGGTGGACGGGGACGGCATGCAGACCCAGGCGAACCAGACCTGGAGCTTCTCGGTTGATACCAGCGTTCCGGGCAACGCGCCCAACGCGTTCAGTCTGGACAGCCCCATCGACGGCAGCGTGGAAACCAGCACGGCGGTGGACCTGGCCTGGGATGCGACCACCGATCCCGACGGCGACGATGTCACCTACGATGTTTACGTCAGCCAGGTGCTTGGCTTCCCGGGAACCCGGATCGCGGCCAATCTGACCGATTTGACGACGACCTTCAACGGCCAGGACGGCGAAACCTACTACTGGATGGTCTACGCCAAGGATCCCGACGGTCACCAGACGCAGGCAAACCAGACCTGGAGCTTCAGCATCGACGCGGAGCAGGTGGGCGAAGCGCCGCTGGCGTTTGACCTCGCCGCACCCGATAGCGGATTTGTCGCGCCGGAGACGATGGTGGACTTGAGCTGGAACGCCACCACCGATCCCGACGGCGATGACGTCAGCTACGCGGTGTATGTCTCCACCACGCAAGGCGTGTTCGGAGCGCCCCTCGCCAGCGGTTTAACGGCGACGTCCTATTCCTTCACCGGGACCAACGGCCAGGCCTACTGGTGGAAGATCATCGCGTCCGACACCAACAACAACGATACCGAGTCGACTCAGAGCTGGAGCTTCTCCATCGACACCAGCGTACCGGGAACCCCGCCGCTGGCGTTCGAGCTGACCGGCCCGGACAGCGGGATGACCTTCGGGCAGGAAGAGGTCAGCCTGAGCTGGCAGACCACGACCGACCCGGACGGCGGCGCGGTGGGCTACGATGTCTACGTGTCCACGGTCCAGGGCGAACTGGGTACGCGTGTCGCGAGCGACCTGGGCGGCGCAGGCTACGAGTTCGCCGGAACCGACGGCGAAACGTATCACTGGACCGTGCGGGCGGTGGATGAAGACGGCATGTGGACGCAGGCCGACCAGACCTGGAGCTTCAGCATCGACATCGCGGTTCCGGGCGACGCGCCGGGCGCGTTCGACCTGGCCACGCCAGCCGACGGCAGCACCGAGGGAGGCGTGGACGTGGACCTGACGTGGAACGCCTCCACCGACCCCGACGGCGACGATGTGACCTACGAGGTCTACGTCAGCGAGATCGAGGGCTTCCTCGGCCAGCGAGTGGCGTCGGATCTGACCGTCACCACCTGGACCTTCACCGGCGTGGATAACGGCGAGTACTGGTGGACCGTGCACGCGTCTGATCCAAGCGGCCACGTGACCGCCGCCAACCAGACCTGGGGCTTCGACATCTTCGTGCAGGAGCCGCCGTTGCCCTTCAGTCTGGTATCCCCCGACAGCGGCTACCAGTCCGCCGATACGCTGGTCACGCTGAGTTGGCAGACCACCAGCGATCCCGACGGCGATGACGTGCTGTACGATGTCTACGTCAGCGGTGACCCCGGCGACCTGGGCGACGCGGTGGTGACCGACCTCGCGGGGACGTCGTACGAATACGACGCTGAACGCGACACCACGTTGTACTGGACAGTGTTCGCCAACGACGGCGCGGGCAACGAGACCCAGGCGAGTGAGACCTGGAGCTTCAGCATTGACGCGGAAGCGGTGGGCAATCCGCCGGCCGCCTTCAGCCTCGCCGCGCCCGACAGCGGTTCCCTGTCGCCGTATACCGACGTGGACTTGAGCTGGTTCGAGTCGACCGATCCCGACGGCGACGCGGTGACCTACGATGTCTACATCAGCACGGTGGAAGGCTTCCTGGGGCAGCGTGTGGCGCAGGATCTGACCGTCACCTCATACACATACACCGGCGTTGAGGGCGAAACCTACTGGTGGACCATCAAGGCGGTGGATGTCAACGGCAACCAGACGCAATCGACCGAAACCTGGTCGTTTGAGATTGATACGGACGTGCCGGGCTTCCCGCCGGTGGCGTTCGGACTGACCGGCCCCGACAGCGGGTATGTGTCGGCGGTGGAAGATGTGCTGCTGAGCTGGGCCGCCTCGAGCGATCCGGAAGGCGGCGCGGTGACGTATGATGTGTATGTGAGCACCGACCCGGCGGACCTGGGAACGCGTGTCGCGCAGGACCTGACCGGAACGTCGTACGAGTTCACCGGCAGCGACGCGCAGACCTACTACTGGACCGTGCGCGCGATGGATGTGGACGGGCTCTGGACGCAGGCAGACGAGAGCTGGTCCTTCAGCATTGATACGACGGTTCCGGGCGACGCGCCGGACGCCTTCAGCCTGCTGACCCCGGCGGACAACTTCCAGTCCGCCACGCTCGACGTGGCGATGACCTGGGAAGCGAGCAGCGATCCTGACGGCGGCGCGGTGACCTATGACGTCTACGTCAGCACCGACCCGCTCTTCCAGGGTACGCGTGTCGCGTCCGACCTGGCCGGAACGTCGTACCTCTACACCGGCGTGAACGGGCAAGAGTATTACTGGACCGTGCGCGCGGTGGACGAGGACGGCATGTGGACCGAGTCGAGCGAGACCTGGAGCTTCTCCATCAATACCGGCACGGTTCCGCCTCAGAATGAAGCGCCGCTGGCCTTCGATCTGGCCGGACCCGACAGCGGGTACGTCTCACTGATCACCGATGTGGACCTGAGCTGGTTCGAGGCGGTGGACCCGGACGGTGATGAAGTCAGCTACGATGTCTATATCTCACCGGTCGAAGGCTTCCTTGGCGAGTTGGTTGCAGAAGATCTGGAAGGCGCATCCTATAGCTTTGCAGGAACAGATGGTGAGCTGTACTGGTGGACGGTGATCGCGACCGACGAGAACGGCCTCTGGACACAAGCGACTCAGCAGTGGAGCTTCAGTGTCGAGGAGACGGTAATCGGCAGCGAACCCAACGCCTTCAGCCTGGTCAGCCCGGCAGACGGGGTAACCTTGAACGATCTCGCCGTCACCCTGCAGTGGAACTCGACCACCGACCCGGACGGCGACGATGTGACCTACGAAGTCTACGCCTCGACAGTGGACGGCTTCCTGGGCACACGTCTCGCGGCGGGCCTGACCATCACGTCCTACGACCTGACCGCCAGCGATGACACCCAGTACTGGTGGACCATCCGCGCGGTGGACGAGGACGGCAACTGGACCCAGGCCAACGAGACCTGGACATTCAGCATCTTCGTGGAAGACCCACCGGGACCGTTTACCCTGGCCGCGCCGGACTCCGGCGACACCGTACGCACCACCACGGCGGAGCTGAGCTGGTTCGAGTCGGTGGACCCGGACGGCGACGAGGTGACCTACAGCCTGTACGTCAGCACCGACCCGGCCAACATGGGCGCAGCGGTGACGACGGACCATGCGCCGACCTCGTATGCTTACGATGGGACCGACGGGGAAACCTACTGGTGGACCGTAACCGCAACGGACGAGAACGCCAACTCCACGGCGGCGACCGATACCTTCAGCTTCACCATCGACGCCACCGTGATCGGCAACCCGCCGGAAGCCTTCAGCCTGGCGGCGCCGGACAGCGGCGATGTGTTGCCGTATACCCAGATCGACCTGAGCTGGTTCGAGTCGTTCGATCAGGATGGGCAGGATGTCACCTATTCGGTGTACGTGTCCACGGTGGAAGGCTACCTGGGCACCCGGATGGCGGCCAACCTGACCGTGACTTCCTATACCTTCACCGGCCAGGACGGCGAAACGTACTGGTGGACGGTGCGGGCGGTGGATGAGGACGGCAACGTCACCCAGGCCGACGAGACCTGGAGTGTCAGCATCGACCTGTCCAACTTCAACGAACCGCCAACGCCCGTCGTGCTGGCCTCGCCGCAGGACGGCTCGCTGGTCGGCTTCGAAGAAGTGGACCTGACCTGGTTCTCTTCCACCGATCCCGACGGCGGCGATGTTCTTTACGATGTCTACGTGTCGCTGACCGAGGACAACCTGGGGACACGCTACGGCGAGAACCTGGCCGACACCCTGTACACCTTTGACGGTGTCGACGAGGTGACTTACTACTGGACCGTGGTCGCCAGGGACGAGGACCACAACCAGACGAGCAGCGAAAACTGGGACTTCACAATCCATACGGCCGGCGTACCGAGCCCGTTCGCGCTGCTGTCGCCCGACGACGACGCGCATATCGACGACGACACGGTGACTGTGGCCTGGAGCGAATCTGTCGACCCGGACAATGGCGACCCGATCACGTACCACCTGGAAGTCTCCACCGATGCCCAGTTCCAGCCGTATGTCACCTATACCACAGCGGATCTGCAATACACCATCGCCAACTTTATGGGCCTCGCCGCGCGGATCAACGGTATGAAGGATGAGCAACCGCAGCCGCGCGAGGATGGGCGTGTGGACTTCCGTCCCAGCGGTTCCTTCGGCAGTGTGCGTGTCAGTGGCTTGGGCGTCGCGTCGCCGGGCGGCGGCGACGAGCTGGATGAACTGCCGGACGACCTGACGCTGTACTGGCGGGTGCGGGCCTACGACAACGACAACCTGTATACCTACGGCGATCCGGGCGAAAGCGGCCGCAGCTTCACCACCGACCAGGTGGAAGCGCCGGAAGCGTTCAGCCTGCTGAGCCCGTCCGAAGGCGACACCGTGTGGTCTTCCGAGACCCTGATGAGCTGGGAAGCCGCCACTGACCCGGACCCGTACGATACGCCTCACTACGATATCTGGCTGGATGACAGCAGCGACATGAGCGGCGCGTCGCTGGCAGCCGACAGCATCGCCGCCGACAGCTTCACCATGACCGGCCTGCTGGACGACCAGACCTACTGGTGGACGGTCCGCGCGACCGACAGCAACACCGAGGGAACCTGGGCGCAGGATACCCTGTCGATGCACGTGTACATCGTGGAGCCGCCCGACGCCTTCACCATGGCGTATCCGGGCGACGGCGACACGGTGGACGCGGAAGAGGTGACGGTAACCTGGAACCGGGCAAGCGATCCCGACCCGGGCGACGCGGTGAGCTACGAGATCCAGTGGTCGGCGGATGCGGACTTCAGCACCGTCAACACCGGCACAACCAGTGACACGTTCTTCACCATCAGCGACCTGAGCGAGCTGATGGTCGCCTCGCAGCCTTGCGCTGACGGGGAGATCACGCTGCGCGGCGGCATGGAGCTGTTGCGTGACAGCCGTCGAGGCGGCAGTGTGGAGCTTGGTAGCGGACGCAGTCGCGGGCCGGTGGCGGAGCTGAACGAGCAGCCGAGCGAGGGTGCGACCGGCTTCTCCTCCAGGCAGCGCGAAAAAATCGGACGGACGGAGCGCAGCCGCGGCAAGGGCCGCGCCGCACTGAACAGCCTGACAGAAGAACGCGGCACAAATCTCGCACCTCACCGCCGTGGCAGCGGCCCGACCGGCGTTACGGGGCTGGATCAGCGTGTCGGCGGCACGGGCGAGCTGGACGAGCTGCCGGACAACAGCACCATCTACTGGCGGGTGCGGGCGATCGACAGCTTCGACAGCACCACCTGGGCGGACGGCGACAGCACCGGCCGAGCGTTTGACGTCATCCGCGCCGATGCGCCGAGCACCTTCAGCCTGCTGACCCCGCAGAACGGCAGCAGCCTGGATCAGAGCACGGCCACGCTGAGCTGGCAGACCTCGAACGATCCCGATCTGGACGGCGCCGTGCCCAGCTACCGTGTCTGGTGGGCCACCGATCCGCAGTTTGACAACGTCGATTCGGCGGACGTAAACGATACCGAACTGAACCTGGACAACCTGACCGACGACACCGTGTACTGGTGGAAAGTCCGCGCACTGGACGACAACACCGAGGGCACCATGTCGCGCCAGGTCTGGGCGTTCCAGGTCTTCATCCCCGAGCGGCCGACAGCGTTCAGCTTGCGGCAGCCGGCGAACAACGGTGTCGCCACCGAAGACAGCGTCACCCTGACCTGGACCCGCGCCAGTGATCCCGACCCGGGCGACAGCCTGCAGTATCGTGTCGAATACTCGACCGACAGCGCGTTCCCGGCCGGAGATACCGAGGTCGCCACGGTCCGCGACACCTTCCTGCTGATCAGCGGGCTGGAAGCGGACTACGACGACCGGACGCTCTACTGGCGGGTGCAGGCGGAAGACCTGTTCGGCATGACACGGTACGGCGAGCCGGGCGAGAATGGCCGCCAGTTTGACGTGCGCATCGCTCATCCGCCGCTGCCCTTCGAGCTGGTCAGTCCGTCGGCCAAGTCCATTATTGCGGACACCGTGGTCTCCTTTAGCTGGGAGAGCAGCAGTGATCCCGACATGGAAGACACGCTGCGGTACGAGCTGTGGGTCAGCACAACCAACGACTTTGATGAGGACAACACCACGGTGTATCCGGACATCGCCAACGCGCAGTATGTGTTGACCGGCTTGCTGGACGACCGCGTGTACCACTGGAAAGTCAAGGCGGTGGACAGCAACACGGACGGTACCTGGTCCACCGATCAGGGCTCGTTCCAGACGTCTCGTCCCGAACCGCCGACCCCGTTCGACCTGGTGCGCGTCATGGACGGCGACACGTTGAACGCCGACGAGATCCGCAACCTGCTGTTCGAGTGGAAAGCGTCGCACGATCCCGATCCGGGTCAGGAGGTGAAGTACCTGCTGGTTCTCGACGAGGAGCAGGATTCCAGCGCGACAGAAGAAGCGATTCATCTGGAGCTGACCGTCCGCGAAGCGCCGTCGTTCGTCGTACCGGTGCGCAGCGAGCTGGAAGACACGTTCTGGGACGAGATGCTGCACTTCACTTGGTACGTGAAGGCGGTTTCGGGCGCGGATACGGTGGAGAGCGGCAGCCGGTTCAGCTTCCACGTGGCACCGAACCAGAAGGATGTCCCGACCACCTTCAGCATGGGCGCGCCTTATCCGAACCCGTGCAATCCGACCACGCAAGTGAAGGTCGGCTTGCCGAGCTCGGCGCATGTGCGCATTGAAGTCTTTGACATGCTGGGCCGGCGGGTGGACATCATTACCAGCCGGCAGTACGCCGCCGGTTATCACCAGTTCTTCTGGACGGCGGAAGGCGCGTCCGGGACGTACATCATGCGGGTGACGACATCCGCCGGCTGGTCGGACATTCGGAAGATTGTATTCTTGAAATAGAAGGGACAGCGGTGCCACGGCTTGATTCCGTGGCAGGGCAGTCGTGGCGCCGTCAACGTCCCGGGGAGGACACGTGAAACACGTGCTCAAAACACTTCTTTTGCTGGGCCTGCTGCTTGGTGCGAGCGCAGCGCCCGCTCAACAGTCTTTCGTGATCGACGTGGTCACCGAAGGCGCCGGCATCTCGCCGCCGGTCAGCGAGCTGCTCATCGAGGACCCGTTCCCGATGTTCAGCCTGCTTGATCTGCACATGCTGGAACGCTACGACAGGGACTACTTCGGCATGTGGGACCGGGCGGAGGGCTATCTGCTCAGCGTACACTCGAATACCGTGGCCACCATGTCGCGTTCCTACAGCGCCTGGCAGTTCCCGGCCTACCTGTTCTACAAGGACTGGGTGTTCGGGCTCACGCTGCCGTTGGTGGAGGGACGCCGGTTCTCATATCGCGGCGACCGGCAGGGAGCGTCCGGGTTCGGCGACATCGCCATGACGCTGGGGTACTCCTACCCGTTGCCGGTGGACATCAGCTATGCGGCGGCCATGACCATCAAGTTTCCGACAGCCAACAGCGGAGCCTACCGCAGCCGCTTGAACACGCCACTGGGCACCGGCGCGCCGGACCTGATTTTCAGCATCAACCTGCAGCATACCATGACCTTCGGCGATGTACAGGTGCTGGGGCAGTGGAGGGGCAACGGGGACCGGACCTACGAGCTGATCGCCCATGACCCCAACGACCCCACGCATATCGTGGAGACAGAATACGATGTGCGCAACGGCAACGCCCTGCTGGTGAAAGCCCTGTACAACCACCGCTTCATCGGGCTGAACTTCTTTGATTACGTGGACCTGGATTTCGACGCTTACAGCGGTCTGCACCTGAAGCACCTCTACGCCGCCGGGTATACCGAGTGGACCAAACATGACAACCAGACCGGCGGGTTCTCGTCGAGTTTCCCCGGACACCCCTCGCTTACCACGCTGGAGTGGTTCATAGGCGCCAACTACTTCTACGCTCCCTTCACCGGGCGCGCGCAGCTTGTGCTGCCGCTGGGTGTCAACCACGGCGGCCGAACCGCCGAAAACTACCGAGATGTGGAGTTTCGCCTGGGCCTCACCTGGTTCTGGGCGATGGATATGAGCCCGCGTCAACTGAGGAACCACCAGTTGAGAGAGCGGATCAAGGAACGTCAATATCGTGAACGGTCACGCCGCTAAGGCAGGGAGGAGATCATGATGCGATTCGAGCGCGAAGCGATCCTCAGCCTGCCCCTTGCGGAGGCGATTCGGATCACGCTATGGCTGATGCTGGCGGCGGCGCTGCTGCTGCTGGCCACATCCTGCGACAAGGACGGGCCGGTGGAAGTCACCTATGAAACCGGCGGAGTGTCGCTGGAGTTTGTCCTTCCCGAGGATGCGCCCACTATCCAGGGCAGTATCTCCGCCTGGGTCCGGGTGACACCGCACCGCATGGCGGCCTGGGAGGAAGAACTCATCATCACCGACCGTCACGCCAACCGGCCGATCGAAGTCCCGGTGGGAGTGCCCTGTGTCATTACCGTAACGCTGGACTATGAGGGTGTGATGTACCGCGGTTCAGTCGCCACGCCCGCACTGAATCCCGGCAGCTTCTACACCGCCGGCATCCAGATGCTGGAGCCGGGCGATGAGCCCGCATTCAGTATCCTGACGCCGGATACGGTAGCCGCCGGCCGGGAGATCTCACTGGCGCTGTACGGCGAAGGCGCACACAAGATGCGTATCGGCAACGCCATGGCGTTGCCGGACAGCGTGGCGTCCGACTCGTTGATTCCCGACTCCATCCTGGCTGATACGGTGGACTGGGGCGCGGGCTGGGTGGCGTACGACTCGCTGCCCGACTGGACCCTGACCACCGGCGCGGACGCGAAAATCGTCTATGCGCAGATCGCTTATCTGAACGGCGATACATCTGCCGTGGTCTCCGATACGATCGGTATTGCGGCGCTGAACGGAACGGCGGAAATTGCGAATGGCGCCGAGACTACAGCTTCAAAAGACGTCGTTGTCCGTTTATCCTCGAACTACGCGACAGAGATGAAGGTTGTCGCCGTGGGTGGTGACACAACCATGATGTTAACGGGCAAGCGCGGATCGACCCGGACCGTCGCAAGCGACAGCATTGAGTGGATACCCTTTGAGGATCGCGTGCGAGTTGAATTGCCGGATGGACCCGGCGAAAAATGGGTGGAGATCCTTCTGCGGGATGAGTTTCTAGTCGAGTATACCGTACGAGACACCATCGCCACGGCGGAAATCGAGGGTAGTGTGGCGTTTGCTGCTGAGGGCATGTTCGTCAATGAGTTGTCGCAGGTGGTGACCATTGACGCCAGCGGAGCGTCCCGGATGGCCGTCTCGGTGTCCGGCGACAGCACAAATCTGACCTGGCGTACGCTTGCGGATCAACATACGGTCGGTTTCTCGCCGCATGATGGTTGGCGTACGGTCTATGTCTGGTTGCAGAATGATTTTACACAGTTCGGTCCCCTGACCGATTCCATCGGAATTGACCGTTCCGCCGCTATTGATTCATTTGCCTGGAGCGCGTCGACGCTGAACAACATTGCGCCCGGCGATACGCTCTATTTTTCCCTGTGGGCCGATTCGGCGTTCTACGGGCCGGAGACCCATGGCAGCGCGTATGTGACCGTGGCAGGGCTTCCGGACACGATTGATCTGGCGGAAGAGGGCGCCGGCGTTTACAGTGCGTACTATCCGATCTACAACACCACACCGCAGCTGGACAGCGCCGCCGTGACCGCGTACTTCACCGACCGCGCGGGGAATGTGGCTGAGCCGGTGGTGGCCGATTCGCTTGTCAGCGGCGGTGGGTTGACCACCGGGACCGTGAGGAGCTTCGAGTTGGGTAACACCGGCAATAACATCCAGATGGTCTGGATCGCGCCGGGCAGCTACGAGATGGGCGCGTTGCCCAACGAGGCGGGGGCGGATCTGGATGAAACGCCACGGCATACGGTGACCTTCCGCTACGGGTTCTGGATCGCCCGCACCGAGCTCACGCAGTCGCAGTGGGAGGCGGTGATGGGGAGCGGCAACGTGTTCCCCGAGTTCCCCGGTCCTAGCCGGCCTGTAGAGACGGTGAGCTTCAACGAAGCGCAGCTGATGATCTCCGTGATCAACAGCTCGGAAATGGAAAGCGTCTGGCGGTTGCCCACCGAAGCGGAGTGGGAATACGCCGCCCGCGCCGGAAGTACCGAGCGGTTCCCGTGGGGTACGGATACGGGCTACAACCAGCTTGGCGGCTACGCGTGGTTCAACGGCAACAGCAGCAACACCACGCACAACGTGGGCGGCAGGGAGGCCAACCCCTGGGGCCTGGAAGACATGTTCGGCAACGTGTGGGAGTGGTGCCTGGACTGGCATCACGACAGCTACACGGGCGCACCCGATGACGGCTCGCCCTGGTTGTCTCCTTCGGGAAGCGAACGTGTGATTCGCGGCGGAAGCTGGAACGATCCGGGCGGGGAGTTGCGCAGCGCCAGCCGTGGCAGCGCCGATCCCGACAGTCGCAGCAGCAGTATCGGTTTCCGGCTGGTGCGAATGGAGCGTTAGAGTAATTCTCGAATGAAATGTCCCATGATGTCATTCCTGCGAAAGCAGGAATCCAGAATAAACAAGTACTTAAGAATCTTGGTATGTTCGATTCTTTGCAAGAACCACTCTATGTTGTCAGGCAAGGGTTTACGTGGACCGACAGGGTAAAAAGATTAGGGGAGTTTAAGCTTTCGCTCGGCGGTTTTCCGGGTTGTAGTTTTCCGTACATTGTGGGGCAAACAAGCGGGGCGTGCAGTCCAGAAGTCATGGCTGACGTACCCCCTACCAACAACCAACGAGAGTTCTCGGAGGATACGATGGCTTACAGGATCAACGACAACTGCATCAACTGCGCGGCGTGCGAAGACGAGTGTCCGGTGGAAGCGATCAGCGAAGGCGACGATATTTATATCATCGACGAAGACGTCTGCGTTGAGTGCGAAGGCTACCACGACGAGCCGCAGTGCATCGAAGTCTGCCCCGTGCAGGAAGAGGATAACCCCTGCATCGTCAAGGCCGACTAAGCCTGAGCAGAACGATTGTATGAAGCGCCCTGTGGGATAAATGCCCGCAGGGCGCTTTCTTGTTTGAAATCCAGAATCGGGTTGACGTGTTGCTGAATCAATCCACTACTCTACGGGCTGTTTTAGCCGCACAGTAGCTACGAAGCTGATGACCGCCATCAGGATCAGGTACCAGGCCGGCGCAAGAATATCTCCTGTTTGTTTGATCAGCCAGGTACATACAAGGGGTGCGGTCCCACCAAACAGCGCCATGCTCAGGTTGTATCCTGCTCCGATTCCGCTGTAACGGGTACGTGGCGGGAACATGCCGACCATGGTGGCGGGGATGGCGGCTTGCACCTTGCTCATCATGACAGCAAACACAAGCTGAGCGCCCAATGCCAGGCCGAATACACCGTAGTCGGCAAACCGAAACAGCGGCCAGGTCAGCACGATAAAACCGCCCAGGGAAAGCAGCAGGATCTTCTTCAATCCCACTTTATCGGCCCAAAGACCGGCGAAGGGGATCAAGATCATCATGACGGCCATGGAAATAGTGTTGGCGGTAAGAGCGTGGGGGACAACCGGTGAAACAATGGTTGTCAGATAGGTAGGCCACCAGACGAACAGGGTGTAGAACCCGGCTCCCATCAGCATGACCAGCGCCATGACATGCAGCATGGCGGCCGGCTGTTCGGTGATTGCTTCTTTAAAGGGATTTTTCCGGACTTGCCCGTCTGCTTTAAGCTTTTCGAACTCGGGTGATTCGTCCAGTCCACGGCGCATCCATAATGCAAATCCACCGATCAGACATCCAGCCAGAAAGGGGATGCGCCAACCCCAACTGTGAAGAAAGCTGTCTGAGAACACACCGTGCGCGAGGGCGGCGATTGCAGAGCCCAGCATCACCCCGCCGATGGTGCTGAACGTAGTCCAGCTGCCGAAGAAGCCGCGCCGATGCGGTGGGGCGATTTCGGTGATGAAGGAGATGGATCCGATAAACTCACCTCCTACCGACATTCCCTGCAACAACCGCAACAGAACAAGCAGAAAGGATGCAGCGACTCCAACCTGGGCATGAGTGGGTAACAGACCAACCAGGGTGGTGGGTATGGCCATCAGGAGCACAGACAACTGGAGCGCCCGTTTGCGCCCGTATTTATCCCCGATATTGCCGAAAAGAATGCCGCCGATAGGACGCACGAGATAGCCGATCGCAAAGACGCCGAATGTGGCGATCAACCCGGCAAGCTTGTCTTTCTCCGGGAAGAACTGGGTGGCGATGATTGGTGCGAAATAGCCGTACACGGCAAAATCGTACCATTCCAGCACATTGCCAAGGGAACCGCCGAAGATGTTCTTCCGCAACGAATTACTCCAGCCACCGCTTGTTGGCATGCTGATATACTCCCTTGTTAAACCATGAGTAGAACGCATCACCCGGTGCTGGAAGAGGATCAGGGAGGGAATGCCCGAGTAATGTAAGGATAGAGGGGTGTTTGATCGCAAACCTCATCGACAGATAATACAACTATCCCGGATATTTCACGAGTATTCATGTTTCGTCAACATAACCCTTGACATAGAATCGGCTTAATGGGTTTTCGGCTTTGAATCACATGACGACAGTTTGTTTTCGTTTTATGCAACCCGCTGCCGGGGTTGAAGGATCTGTAAACCTGTCTCCCAAGGTGCGCGCCAAACGGACGGCGCGTACCTTGGGCTATGACAGAGAACCACTGCCGTGGTTCATTCGTGAAATATACGGGCTATTCTACCTGTTCCTGGAGCACGGCTGCGCCGTCCATGTTTATCGGAGCAACATCACTCGCTGCACAGCTCGTCCCTTCGGATGCTCCAGCACCACGAAATACACTCCGCTCGCTACCCCTGACGCCTTCCAATGGTACGCATGCGTCCCGGCGTTCACACGACCGGGCGCCCATGACGTCACCAACCGTCCCAGCACGTCGAACACCTCCACCCTCAGGTCGCCCGCTTCCGGCAACGCCACCTCAACCGTCAGCGCCGGGTTGAACGGGTTCGGGTAGGCGTGGAGGCCGAACTCCGCCGGCAACGTCGCCGCAGCTGCGGGATCGTCGCCGATCACATCTGTCTCCCAGCGCAGCCACGCCAGCACGTCCTCGACAAACTCCGGCCGGTCGATCGCCGGGCCTGCGCCGCCCTCGTCCACCAGCTGCTCGATCTCGAACCCGGCGGTGACGGCGCGGTAGGACGTGTCCGCCGGTTGATAGGCTACCGCCACCGGCGTCGCAGCGTCATCGTTCAGAGTGACAATGGCCGTGGCGTTGGGGAAGGGAACGGTGGCGTCGAGGGAGTCCCCGAAAGTCGTCAGATCGCCCTCACGCATAATCCCCCAGTGTTCTGTGGACAGCAGGTGATAGCTGCCTATTCCCTGCCGCAGACTGTCCATCAGCCCCGCATCGATCCCGAATCGGGTCTCCATGTAATAAAACCCGCCCCATTTGTTCTGGAGTCCGCTGCCGTGCAGCAGCATGCTGCCGCCGTTCTCGAAAAAGATATCGATCTCGTTGCGCATGTCCGACGGGTAGATGTCATCCTCATAGGACAGGCACGACCAGATGATGAGCGGGTAGTCGTGGATCAATGTGTCCGGATAGCCCTGCGTCCAGGGCGTCATCGGGCGAAACGCTTCGCCGAGCTGCAGCAGGGATTTCGCCAGCGGGTTGTCGTAGATCCCCTCAACGCCTTCCTGGATGAACAGCACATCAGCGGTATCCACTTCCACGTCGACTTGCAGGTACGAGTAAGCAGGCAGCTCGTGAAATCCGGCGTCCAGCGCAGCGTAGTCGCCCTCGGTCGGATAGACTTCCAGGTAGAAGGGCTGCGTTTCGTCCAACCAGGGCAGACGGAAGGCATAGAAGCCCATACAGTCGCTGTTCGTCACATAATGATAGCCGCCGACCTCGGGATCGTTCCAGAGCAGCAGCTCGGCCTGGACCGGGGCGCCGTCCTCCTCGGCGGTGACATAGCCGGAGACGAACGATGCGCCGGTCACTTCCAGTTCCATCGTCAACGAGTCGTTGGCGTGGGTGGAGTCGAGGGGATGGAACACGGTCAGCAGCGCCTCGAACGTCCCGGCTTCGTCGGGAATCCACGCCGGATCGAGGGTTACGGTGGTATCCTGCAACGGCCCCAGGGTGACCAGCGCCGAGGCTTCATAGTCCCCGATTTCGAGCTCGACCTCCACGTCTTCCAGCGGTTCCATGCCGGCGTTGCGCACCGTGGCCTCGAACGGGGTAGCCAGTCCGGTGAACAGCGTGTCCACAGCCGGGTGAGCCAGGCCAACCGGCTCGGCGTCGGGCGGCAGATCCAGCAGCAGCTCCAGGGTGTACCAGGCGAGATAAGCCGTGGTCCAGGACTGGTCGTTCTGCCACTGGTCTTCGGTGGCCGGGATGCCGCCGTCATCGTCCGGCTCGTCCTGCTCCAGCAGCCAGTCGGTGATCCAGATGACGTTGTTGATGCTGGTCGTATCACCCATCACCCGGTAAATTGCGTTCCAGGCGTGGGCGTACCAGACGGTCCAGCTGTTGTTCCAGTTGCCCGGCCCGGAATAGAGGTCCATGTACTCGGTGTAGTCGGGGATCCATTCCGCGCCGCCCTCCGGGTCGTCGGCAAAGAGCGCGGTGACCACGCCCCACATGGCGGTACCGCCGGACATGGCCCAGGTCTCGTGGTCGTTCAGCCGCTCCGGGTCGTATTCAATCCAGCTCTGCACGTCCTCCGCGATGTCCTGCGCGGCGTCGATCCACACGGCGCTGTCCCGCCAGACGCCATAGAGATACAGCGCCCCCGCGCCGTAACCCGCCGACAGCGGATTGATCCCGGTGGTGGTGTTGGTGATGGTGAGACGGTAGGTGTCGAGGTAGTCGGCGCACTCGTCACCGTACCACAGCCAGCTCGAGTCGCCGTAAGCGCGGAAGTACTCCATCGCCGCCACGCAACCCCAGCCGGCGTTATGCACCCGGTAATAGTTCGGGTTGCCTCCGCCTTCTTCCTGCCAGGCAGGCCACTCCTCGCAGTAGATCCAGGCGTTGGCGATGTACTCGGAGAACGTGGCGGTGTCGCCGGTGAGGTAACCGTAACGCGCCCAGTCACGCAGCGCTTCCTGGGTGTTGTCGGTCTGGATGATGTTCCAGTCCTGCTCGCCCTCTCGTTGCCCGCCGAAGTTCGGGCCCTGGTCGTCGACTTGCAGCTCGGGCAGCCAGTTGAGGAGCTGGTCCCAGTCCTCCTCGTACTCGTCCAGTTCCTCGTAGAAAGGGATCTCCGGGAACGGCGTCGGGGGGACTTGCGGGCCGGGCGGCTGGGTGCGTTGACGCTCTTCCAGTTGCTGTTGCAGGGTTTCGGGCGGCACGTAGGGAGTGGCGAAGACAACCGTACAGGTCAGCAGTGCGAGGGCCAGTCCGAAGGCAAAAACGGCGGTTCGGCTCATGATGCTCCTCATCAGACAAGTTCAGGATGTTATTCATAAATTAGGTCGAGGGGAGGGGGATTCCAAGAGGTGCAGGGCGACGGGACCGCAAGCTACGCTTCGCGGGAATGACGCCTGGATGCACCATCGAGCAAGATTTTCTAATAACTATACAGGCTGTTGCAGAATTCTGATGTCTCACATTCCAGCGAAGGCTGGAATCCAGGCATGTCCATATACTACAAAATGTCAGCTATGGAAACCAACAAGTCTTATTCCAGCTCCCGTTCATAGCATTCGAGGGCGGGCTCTTCGCTGAAATGAGAGAGGTTCCTGTTATGATACAATCTGGAAAGCAAAGTACCCCTTTTTCGTACTCAAACCCCCTTATCCTATGTAATCATTCAGAAAATTGGTACAGCTACCTTTTCCGCTATATAATA
>CAZYOC010000001.1:53494-78747 GCA_964648415.1 uncultured bacterium
TGAACCATCCACACAGCATCCAGCAGATGTATGCACTCATTCCCTCTGTGCACTCGTCTCCGGCGAAAAAGCGTAGCAGTCCCATTTTCTGCCGGAAAAAGGGGACTGTTACCTTTTCAAAATGCGCTGAGAATGAACGTTATCGCTTCTGTTTCCGAAAAGGTAACTGTCCCCCTTTTTCGTACTCAACCTCCCTATCCTATGTAATCATTCAGAAAATTGGTACAGCTACCTTTTCCGCTATATAATATGAACCATCCACACAGCATCCAGCAGATGTATGCACTCATTCCCTCTGTGCACTCATCTCCGGCGAAAAAGCGTAGCAGTCCCATTTTCTGCCTTTCAGCGCACTCATCTCCGGCGGAAAAGCGTAGCAGTCCCATTTTCTGCCGAGCACCACGCGATCCACCTCCCTCGAGAGCCCCTCTACACCCGTTGATCCAGTAGTATATCGTTCGAAAAATCACAAGATTACCTGTCGAGTTAGGGTTGCCTATCTTGAACATTTCCAACAACATACTGCGTTCCAACCCTTGACTTTAAAGTGTAGGCCTCCTATCTTACCCAACGAGAGCAGCGGCTCAACCCCATGCGTGGGGATAAATTTTAGACTTCTTTGTGAAGAAATACACAAAGAGGCGACGCAAGGACGGCGATGGACGGCAAGGCGCACCGTAAAGAGACACCTGTAGATCCGCAAGAGCCCATCTACTCCATCGGACGGGCCGCGGAGAAAACAGGCCTCTCGGTCTCGGCGTTGCGTAAATACGAAGCCGCCGGGCTGATCGTCTATTACCGTACTTCCAATGGCTACCGCATGCTGTCCAGGGAAGACATCAGCCGCATTCAGATCATCCAGCACCTGATCAAGGAGAAGGGCTTGAACCTGGAGGGCATCCGCCGTTTGTGGGCCTTGCTGCCCTGTTGGGAGTTGACCGGTTGTTCGGAGGAAGACTGGCGGAAGTGCCCGGTCCGCCAGGGCGCCAACGACCCGTGCTGGGTGATTCACGGCGACGCGGGCGGGTGCGGACGGTTGGCTTGCCGAACCTGCGAAATCTATCGCATGGCCGCCACCTGCACCGAGGATCTCAAGCGACTGGTGCTGGACCTGGTGGGACGGCGAGGCGGCGAGCGTTTTGAAACGACGACAACAACGTGACACATACACAACAACATACGATTGACACGGGAGACAGCGCATGCTGTGGAACGTCCTGACCTATGCGGTGGTCGCCATCTTCGCGATCGCCATCCTGGCGCGGGCCATCCGGATCATGAAGACGCCGGTGCACCTTCGCTGGGAACTGTACCCGGTGCCTCACGAGGGGAAGCGCGCCAAGCACGGGGGTTCGAGGCTGGAAGATGTGGACTGGTGGGACAAGCCCCATCATCCCGATCACATGGCCGACATTCTCTTCCTGCTGCAGGAGGTTATTCTGCTGAAGGGAATCTGGGAGCACAACCGTAAGATGTGGTTGCCCTCCTGGGGGATGCACTTCGGTTTGTATCTGCTGATTATCGTACTGGTTGCTTCGACCGGCGCAACGATCCTGGACCTGGCCGGTGTGGATATGACCGCCGCCTGGGCCGGGACAGTCACCACTCTCTTCACCTATATCGCCATCGTGGGGTATGTTCTGGGCGCGGTCGGCACGTTGCTGCTGTTCTTCATGCGGCTCACCGACAAAAAGCTGAAGATGTACAACACCGCCAGCCACTATTTCAACCTGCTGCTGATCCTGGCCATCTTCGTCACCGGGACCGCCTGGTTTGTCACCGACACGAATTTCTCCGCGCACCTCGCGGGCAGTGTGGGCGGCATGCTGGTTCCCGGGTACATGACCGGGTTCCCGCCGATTGCATTAGCGCACTTCGTCGTGGTGCTGTTCTTCCTGTTCTACCTGCCGTTTACCCACATGACGCATTTCTTCACGAAGTATTTCATGTGGCATGACGTGCGCTGGGAAGACGCTCCCAACGAGGGCGCGAAGATGAAGGCCGCATTGATGAAGAACCTGTCCACAAAGCCGACCTGGGGCGCTCCTCATATTCAGGCGGACGGGACCAAGACCTGGGTGGACCTGGTGGGGTACACCGGCGGCGAACCTGCAAAAGCTGAAGCTGAAAAGAAGGAGAAAAAGCGATGACGTGCCCGAACTGCACCTGCGGCCGGCTGGAACCGGCGAGCGTGAAGGACATCTCCAAGGATGTCGAGCAGTTGGCGCATGTATGCGCCGAAGATCTGCCGCCGTTGCCGCCGCCCTACGATAAACCGGAAAATGTGCCGCCCTTCGCCCCCCTGCGCGATATCCACAAGGAGGCGTATAACACTTCCCTGGACGATACCCTCGCGGCCGGAGTGAAGAAGCCGGAAACGAAGGAACAAGAGCAGGAAATTGTCAACAGATTTCTGGGCGGGCTGAAAAAACTCTTTACCGTAGAGAACAACTGGACCTTCCTGGAGCCGTTGACCCTGTCGATGGAGCACTGCGCACGTTGCCAGACCTGTGTCGATGACTGCCAGGTGTACGTGGAGAGCGGCTATAACGAGATCTACCGGCCCACGTACCGCGCGGAAATCCTGCGCCGGTTGTATTACAAGTACGTCAAGCCGGGGCTGTTCAACCGCTTCCAGCACGGCGACATCGAGCTGAACTACAACCTGATCGTCCGGTTGTACGAACTCAGCTACCGTTGCACGCTGTGCCGTCGTTGCGCGCAGGCCTGTCCGATCGGCGTGGACAACGGCCTGATTACCCACGACCTGCGGAAGCTGTTCAGCCAGGAGTTGGGCTGGGCGCCGCGTGAACTCCACGACAAGGGCACCATCCAGCAGATGGAGGTCGGCTCTTCGACGGGGATGAGCCAGATCGTGGTGAAGGACAACATCGAGTTCATCGACGAGGACATGGAAGAGCGGGTCGGCTTTGAGGTCAAGACCCCGTGGGATGTCCAGGGCGCCGATGTGCTGTTGATCGAGAACGCCGGCGAGTTCCTGGCCTGGCCGGAGAACCACGGCTCCACCGCGGTGATCTTCAACAAGGCCGGGGTAAGCTGGACCATGAGCAGCGACCTGGTGGCCTACGACGGTGTAAACTACGGCCTGTTTTATGATGACGTTCAGCTCGCCCGTGTCGCCCACCGTCACTTCGACGCCGCCAAAAAGCTGGGGGTGAAGAAGATCGTGATGGGTGAGTGCGGCCACGAGACCAAGACCATGGGCGTGATCTCCGACCGGGTCGGCGTCGACCTGCCCAACCGTGAGAGCATCCTGACCCTGCTGCGCGACATCGTGTTCAGCGGCAAGATCAAGTTCGACCCGAGCAAGAACGATTTCCCGGTGACGCTGCACGACCCGTGCAACATTGTCCGGAACCTGGGCATCGTGGAGCCGCAACGTGAAATCCTGCGCTACCTCTGCCCGCAGTTTCGTGAGATGACCCCGCACGGAGTCCGCAACTACTGCTGCGGCGGGGGGTCCGGCTTCGCCATCATGGCGCCGTACAACTTCAACGAGTGGCGCAACCAGATCAGCAGCCGCCGTAAAATGCGGCAGATCCTGGAAGCCTTCCAGGACACCAACCTGGAAGATTCGGATTCCCCGAAGTATGTCTGCGCGCCCTGCTCCAACTGCAAGGGCTCCATCCGTGACATGCTGGACTACTACGGCGCGAAAGACAAGAGCGGGATCTACTACGGCGGGCTGGTGGAGTTGATCGTCAACGCCATGGTAGATTGCCAGGAACCGATCCTTGACTGGGAAATGATGTAACCGTACCATCGTGTGGAGGGCGAGCTACTGGCCGTCCATCGCGACTAAACCGGATAACAACCATGTGTGCTGCGCCCTGTGGGGCGCAGTGAGCATGTCCTACAGTGTTGGGGGAACAACCCATGAGTGACAAGAAAACCATTCTGGTAGTGGACGACGAGCCGGATGTCCTGACCTATCTGGGCACGTTTTTCAAAGACAACGGCTACAACATTCTTGAAGCGACAACCGGCGCGGAAGCCTATCAGCAGGCCAAAGACAACCACCCGGACCTGATCACGCTGGACATCACCATGCCCGAGCAGTCGGGTGTGAAAGCGTACAAACAGCTTCGCGAAGACGACGCGACAAAAGACATCCCGGTCATCATTGTCACCGGATACGAGGATCCGAACTTCAAGAAGTTCATCCATACCCGTCGTACAATCGTGGAGCCCGACGGCTTCTTTGAAAAGCCGATCGACCGGGATGAGGTGCTGGAGAAAGTCCGGGAGTTGTTGACCGCCTGACGGCTGCATCGCGCAAGCACCACGAGACACACAACAATACAGAAACAATATAATAGTCGAATTGTAGATTTAAATGTCTTGTATGGTGGTGCTTATGTAGTTGTAAGGCTGCCGGCCCGAGCGTCAGGCGATACAACACGTGAAAAGAGGTCTGAAAAACCAGATTTTGTACTTGTCTACAGCTTGATCAGGAAGATATCTTTAAGGACAACCCATGGGCGTGAACACGCAGACGACCGAACGATTGGATTCTCCCTTGGATCAGCCATCGGATAAACAGATCAACCACCTGCTGCAACGCAGTCTTTTCGAGCAATTGCCTTTTAACCTGGCTGTCATCGACCGGCATTACAACGTGATCCGGGCGAACCAGAATTTCCGGGACTACTTCGGTGACTGGCATGGGAAGAAATGCCACGAGGTATACAAGGGGCGCGACCAGCACTGCGAGAAGTGCAAGGCGGATCAGGTCTTCGCGCACGGGGAGACTGTGGTTTCGGACGAGACCGGCGAGGACCGCCTGGGCCGTATCTGCCATTATGTCGTCCACACCATTCCGATCATGGATGACGACGGCAAGGTGCAATTCCTGCTGGAGTTAAGCCGTGACATTACCACCATCAGGCAGTTTCAGCGCGAATACGATGTGCTGTTTGACCGGGTGCCCTGCTATATCTCGGTGATTGACAAGGATTTCAAGATCATCCGCGCCAACGAAAAGTTTCGGAGCACTTTCGGCAAGGGACGCGGCAACTACTGTTACAAGGTGAACAAACGGCGCGACAAACCCTGCGCCCACTGCCCGGCGGCCAAGACTTTCCGGGACGGCCAGGAGCACAAGGGCGAACAGGTCGGGGTGACGAAAGACGGCAAGCCGACGTATTACGTGGTCTACACGGCGCCGCTTTCGCGTGGAGATGGCGACATTGAGCACGTCATCGAGATTATGACCGATGTTACTCATGTCAAGGAACTGGAAAAGCAGAATATCGAGGCGGAACGGCTTGCGGCGGTGGGGCAGACGGTCGCCGGGCTGGCCCATACCATCAAGAACCTGCTGATGGGGCTGGAAGGCGGCATGTACATGGTCGACTCCGGCCTGAAAAAGGGCAACAACAAGCGGATTGAAGACGGGTGGGAAGTCTTGCAGCGCAACTTCAGCAAGACCACCGACCTGGTGCGGGGGTTCCTCAACTTCTCCAAGGGCCGCATCCCGGAGATGCAGGTGGTTGATCCCAACAAGGTCGTGCGGGACATCATCGAGCTGTATGAAGACACCGCCGCCCAGCAGGATGTCAACCTGATTCCCGAACTGGATGAGAAGCTGAAGGAAGCGCCCCTCGACCCCGACGGGATGGAGGCGTGCCTGACTAATTTAATGTCCAACGCCATCGACGCGGTGACGCTACGCGACGAAGGCGAAAAACGGGTGGTGATGCGAACCTGTGAGGAAGAGGGTGAACTGCGTTTCGAGGTCGTGGACAACGGCGCCGGCATGGACCAGGAGGTGAAGAACAAAATCTTTACCACGTTCTTCACCACCAAGGGCGGCAAGGGCACCGGGCTGGGTCTGTTGACCACACGCAAGATTGTCCAGGAGCACGGCGGGCGCATCGAGATGAAAACCGAAGAAGGCGTGGGCTCGACCTTCACCATCCGCCTGCCGCGCAAACGGTTGAATGTGCTGTACCGTGACCAACAAAAAGAGAAACAGGAGTAGCATACCTACGGGGGCAGACATGGAACAGACGACCGGGAAACGGATTCTGGTTGTGGACGACGAGGCGGACATTCGCGCCTACCTGAGCATGGCGCTGGAAGACGCCGGGTTCGAGGTGGACACCGCCGAGGATGGTGTTCAGGCGCTGGAGAAGGTCAAGGAGAATCCGCCGGACCTGGTGTCGCTGGACCTGGTGATGCCGAAGGGGTCCGGCGCGCAGTTCCACCGCGCCATGAATAAGGACGAGAAGCTGGCGAAAATTCCGATCCTGGTGGTGACCGGCCACGCGCGCGACGACCTGGGCAAGGTGGATTTCGAAGAGCTGACCATGTCCGGCTCCGGGGTGTACCTGGAGAAGCCTGTCACGCCCGCGAAGTACGTGTCGGCGGTCTGCCGTCTGCTGGACATCCCCGAACCGGGCCAGGAGAGTAGCGACCCCGCCAAACTGCGCGAAGAGTTGAAGAAGAGCCTGGATGATGCCGACCCGGAAGACCTCAAACGAGCCCTGGAGGCCTTGAAGAAGAAATAAGCTTTTGAACGGCGATCCCTGAAGACGCAACGGCTGTCCGGCGACGGCCGCTGCTGTGTTTCAGGTCTGCGTGTCGGCGGGAGAAAAACAGGCCAGAGGGTTCGCGGTGGAGCCTCCGTCTTCCAGCGTGCGGGAACCGCATCCCGGCCTGTACCGTATATACCCTGTTGTTTTCATGGACATTCTTGCGGGGTGAGTGCAGAAACACGCCCGGCTCTTGACTCGCTGAAAATTACGAGCCTATTTTGTAGATGCAACAAACAGAAAACCCCACAAGGAGCATTACCGGACGTTACGCGCTACGGGTTGACCATGACGGGCTGGCCAGCAGGCTGAAAGGCAGACGGGACCAGTCGGCAGGATCAGGATACGCAGAGAGCGGAAAACCCTGGAAGCGGGCGAACGGTAGGGAGGACCGTGCCGACCCGGCGAAACGGTCTTTTTTTGTGGGTGACAACAGATGATGATTACTCGACGTACAAATCTTCTGCCTCTCCTACTCAGCGTATGGCTGCTGACCGGGCTCGGTGCGAGCCGGGTGTCTGCCGCCATCCAGGTCCTCGACGATTCCCCATCTCGCTTAACGATCACCGTAACGACCCAGGACTGGGAACTCGTGGAGACCGATGACGGGATCCTTCCTTCTCCGTTCGGAGCCGGTATTGACGAGCGTCGTGGAGGCGTGCAGGTTCCCTTCTACCGCCGGTTGATCGGTCTTCCCGCCGACGCGGCGCCTCACGTTCAAATCACTGAAGTACGTTGGGGCGATACTGTGGAGGGCAATCTCCCGCAGGGATCCGAAGATGTGGAGAACAGCCGCGTCCCAAGGTTGATTCCGAACCGCCTGGTGACCTTCGGCGAGCCGTATACCTGGCGCGGGCGTTGGGTGACCGACATGTACATCGTGCCCGTGATGACCGAAGGGAAGCGTATCCGTCTGCTGGAGAGCGCCACCATCTCACTGACATATCCCGCCCCGAAAGCAGCGTTGCAGCGTTCGAACGATCCCATGGCGGCGGATTTTCTGTTGAACCCGAACGCCTCCGCCAACTGGGCAATCCGCAAATCCGGGCGCAGCATCCTGAACGCGGCGGAAGCCTGGCCTTCCGGCGAGATGTATCGCATCGAGACCACGATGGAGGGGATTTACCGGATCAGTCGTGAGGATCTGGAGAACGCGGGCATTGACCTCAGCGGTTTTGATCCGAGGACGTTTCGCATCTATGGCAACGGCGGCATGATGTTGCCGGAGCCGGTGCATGCGGAGCGGGACTCGGTACTGCGTGAGAACGCTATTGTGGTGGTCGGGGAAGAGGATGGCTCCTGGGACGAAGGGGATTACATCCTGTTCTACGGGCGCGGGGTGATCAGCTGGAAGGCGTCGAAGAGTCTGCCCGGGACGTACGCACATACTCAGAACCTTTATTCCCGCAACAATGTGTACTGGCTGAATGTGGCCGATGACGGCAGCCTGGGCCGGCGGATGGTGTCGGCGAATGGTGATGAGTCGCCGACATTCATCGCGGAATACGCCACCTCGAGGCTGGTGGTCGACAACGATGCGTTCGTGTTCTACAGCGACGGCACCCCGGAATCGGGCAAGAGCTGGTACGCGGCGGACTTGCAGGGCGGAGGACGGTACTCTTCTACTTTCACCGTCGATTCGCCTGTAACGGATATGGGGGCTCAGGTCCGCACCAACTATAAGCGCGTGTACAATGGTGATGGGGGGATCTACTACGGGGTCATCACGATCAACGGAACCCTCGTGGACACGGTGAATGTGGGAGTCAGCAACCAGATGCTGCCGGTTCCGCCAAATGTCCTGCGCGAGGGGAGCAACACGTTCACCTTTACGCTTCTCAATGGCCGCTGCATGTTCGACTATTATGAAGTGATCTACCCGCGGCATTTGCGCACAACCGGCAACCGGATGGAGTTTGACGCCCTCCCGGACGCCGGGGTGGCGGAGATCGAGCTGGAAGGCCTGACGGAACCGTGGATTTTTGACGTCGAGCAGTTTGACAGCGTACGGGTAACCCGGGACAATCCTTTCACCCTCGAAGCCAGTTTTACCAAGCCGAACCGCATCATCGCGGTTGCCGACGGTGCTTTTCTGAATGTATCCAGCATCCAACCATTTTATCGTGGGTGGGGTGAATATGAAACGGGCTTGCGCCGGGCGAACCACACCGCCGATGCGATCTTTATTCTTCACCCTGATTTTGCCGGCGCTTCCGCAGAATTGGAGGCGTATGTTGAGGAGCGGGATCAGCTTGAGGTGATGCGAGTACGCACCACCGATATTTATAACGAGTTCGGCTGGGGGCTGATGGACCCATCGGCGATCCGGGATTTCCTGAAGTTCGCACGGGATCACTGGACCGGCGCGACCGGGTCGCCGCCAACCGTGTGCCTGCTGATCGGCGATGGCGATTACGATTACCGCAACATCGTTTCCTCCAGCGACAAGAACTGGGTGCCGCCCCATGAGGACGGTTTACAGTGCCGTGACGACTGGTACGCGACCTTCTCTTCCGATGCCGACGCCGAGTATATCATGGGCCGGCTGCCCTTCCAGCTCGCTTCTGAACTGGAGGGCTACATCGACCGGCTGATCACCTACGAGAACGACATCAACCGAGGCCCCTGGCGCAGCAAGGTGATCATGGTGGCCGACGATGAATATGTGGCCACCGGTCCCACCGGGATCGACAAGCAGCATATCCGCTTCTCCGAACAACTGGCGGCGGGTTATGTGCCGGAATACATGCAGACGGAGAAGATTTATATCGGGACCTATCCCACGAATTTCGACCCGACCACCGGCGCACGAATCAAACCGTTGGCGACTGACGATCTGATTGCCACGATCAACCGCGGCGCCTTGTTGATCAACTATATGGGGCATGGCAACGCTCATGTGTGGGCTCACGAGAACCTGTTGATGGACAGCCGCGACCTGCCCAAGATCAACAGCGGCTCACGTGAACCGATCTATGTCGCCGCGACCTGTTCCTGGGGCTACTTCGACCGTCCGGAGAATGAAGCATTCTTCGAACGGTTGCTGGCGCAACCGGGCGGCGCGATTGGCGTGATGGCTGCGACTCGGAACACCTCCGGCGGCGGCAACAACGCCATGGTGCAGAAGTTCTACCAGCTCTTCTTTGACCGTGAGGAGCCGCGTACCCTGGGCGAGTGCCTCTTCCTGGCGAAGGTGCAGACCAGCGGTATTACCAATAAGTACTACCACTGTTTCTCAGACCCGTTGATGATGCCTGCCGTACCCCGCCTGGATCTTGTCGTCCAGGAGATTGATCCGGACAGTTTGATCTCCATGCGAACCGCCGGTATCCGGGGCAGCGTGCAGGGTTTGAATGGTACTGTCCCCATCGAGGATTTCCAGGGCGAAGCGCTGGTAACGGTGTATGACAGTTACGACAGCTTGATTTACGAGTTTTTCGACGGTAGCGAGTTTACCTACCGGACGCCCGGCGGGATCATGTTCCGCGGCAATGTGGGCGTATATGACAGTGACTTCAACGCTCAGTTCATGGTGCCGAAAGATGTGAATTACGGTTCGACCGACGGTTGGGTTGTACTGTACGGAACGGGTGAAGAGCGAGACGCGATCGGTTCCAGGCGGGGCCTGCATATCTCGTCGGTCTTCCCCTCGCCCGCCGACATCACCGACCACACTCCGCCAGAGGTCGAGGTCTATTTCAACCATCGTGGTTGGCTGGCGGGCGATCTGACCAATTCTCAACCCATCTTGATCGTGGACCTCGCGGACAGCAGCGGGATCAACCTGACCGGTGAAATCGGGCACGATATCAAAGTGACTCTGGATCCCGGGACGACCAGCGAACGGAGTATTCTGCTGAACGAGGATTTTGTTTACGAGCGGGACAGCTATACGAACGGCAGCGCGGAACGGATGCTGGGACAGATCGAGCCCGGCCAGCACGAGCTGGAGATCCGCGCCTGGGACAACGCCAACAACATGGCGATGGAACGCATCCAGTTTACCACAGCCGCCGATGAGGGCGACCTGATGCTGCGCAATGTGTTCAATGTTCCCAACCCGTTTAAAGGGGAGACGCATTTCACGTTTGAGACGATGCGAGCCGATGAGGTCACCATCCGGATCTATACTCCGAGTGGACGTCACATCAAGACCATCGGCCCGGTGAGTGTGCAGGACAACTTCAATTATGTGGCGTGGGACGGCCTGGACCAATACGGTGACGAGATCGGCAACGGCGTGTATCTGTACACGGTGAAGGTCAGCAATTCGGCGGGCCAATCTCAGAAGGCTGTTGGCAAATTGCTGAGGATTCGTTAACTTCAAGGTTTGGCGGGTCGATAATAGAGGAAGGTATTCTCTATTCAGACAGGAAAAGGAGGATCGCTTGATCAGGATCAACAGAAACGTCATAGTGCGGAGCTAGTTTACTGATACACAGGCGGCAATGACCTGTGAAAGGATCGAGATGGACAGGCGATTCGGAACACGAGTGGTAAGCAGGGATAAAGCGATGAACGGATTTGGCAGAGTACGGCGAAGCAGTCTCCGGTTGCTGGCGATGATGATGGCGGCCGGAATGTTCCTTCTTCCGGTGGCGGCGGACGCGGCCAGCGTGTCCCAGGCCGGTGTGTTGTTCCTGAAGATCGGCCCGGGCGCTCGTCCCGGCGGCATGGGTGAAGCGTTTGTGGCGGTCGCTGATGACGCCACCGCGACCTGGTGGAACCCTGCCGGGCTCGCCTACCAGGAACATAAAGAGCTCACCCTGATGCACGTGAACTGGCTCCCCCAGTTCCGGCTCAGCGATCTCTACTACGACTTCATCAGCTACGTTCACCCGGTGGAAGAATGGGGCACCTTCGGGGGCAACATCATCTTCCTGAATCTGGGGACCACCGAACGGCGTGATGAAAGCAATAATTACCAGGGTACGTTCTCGTCGTATGAGATGGCGGCCACGGGCAGTTACGGCGCCACGATGAGCGAGAACATGGCCATCGGTGTGAACATGCGCTTTATCTACAGCCACCTGTCTGACCGGGGCGCCGGCGCGGAGCTGGGTTCGGGCGTCGCCACCTCCATCGGCGTGGACCTCGGCTGGTTGTGGCATACGCCGGTCAACAACCTGGATGTAGGCGCGAACCTGTCCAACATGGGTCCGCCGGTGGCATACATTGACGCCGCGCAGGCCGACCCGCTGCCCACCAACCTCAAGCTGGGCGTCGCCTATCACGTGGTCAACACACCTTACAACAAGGTGACCCTGGTGGGGGATGTGAACAGGGAGCTGGTGCGCCGGTATGAAGACGGTGACACCGACCCCTTCTACCTGGCGATGTTCACCGCCTGGTCCGACGGTCCTTTCTGGACAACCATGATCTACAACGTCGGCGCGGAATACTGGTACACGGACCTGATCGGGCTTCGTGTCGGCTACTGGAATGATGAACTGGGGAAAGTGAAACCTCTAACCTTTGGAGCCAGCCTGCAGTATTCGCTCTACCGTTTTGACTTCTCCTACGTCGCGGCCGGAGAGGGACACCCGTTGACAGACACCATGCGGTTCAGTCTGTCCATCGGATTCTAGGGACTTAGCTGAGGCAGCAGGCCGTGGAACAGTTTTTCCGACAATTTCGAGGCATCGTTGCGGTCGCCTTTGGAACCGTTGTGTTCCTGAGCGCCGCCGTGCAGGCCGCTCAACAAGACGCCCGCATTCGCTACAACCCAGTATCTACCAAGGGGATGCAGCAGCGGACCCTCATGGGCTCCGAGCTGGATGTTATTCGTCATCCCGGGCTGCCGGATACCGTACGAGTGCTGGCCATCCGGGTGGATTTTCAGCACGACACCCTGGCGACCACCACCGGCGACGGCTCCTTCTTCTACGAAATCCCGGACACAGTGGACGCTGAGGACTGGCTGATCGACCCGCCGCCCCATGACAGGCAGTATTTCGAGGACCAGTTCCTGGGAGCGCGGAACTATTTCCAGCGTTTCAGTCATGGGAAGGTCACAGTGGAGGGGGATGTCTACCCCAGCGCCGATCGTGCCGCGTACCGCATGCCCTATCCCATCTGGCACATCAACTATGGCGGCGAGGGCGACGAGGCCGACGAACGCCTGAACCGCACCTTGACACAGCTCTTCGTGGACGCCTGGCAGGCGGCGGATGCAGATCTGGCTGCAGAAGGCGTTGACTACAACGACTACGATTACTTCGTGATCTTCCATGCCGGCGCGGGCAACGAGTTCGACACCGGCTTCGACACCACACCACACGATATTCCTTCGGTTTACATCGGAGAAGTTGATCTCCGGGATTACTCGGACTATCCCAATGGGATTCCGCTTTCCGGCGGATTTGTGATGCGTAGCGGCGCCATCCTGCCGGAGATGCAACGGCAGGGCGATGTGGAAGTGGGCCTGACCGGCACCGTCTGCACCCATGTCGGCTACCTTATGGGCATGCCGCATCTGTACCAGGCGGAGACCGGTAAGCCGGGGATTGGCCTGCTGGGCCTGATGGACCGAGGCTTCGGCGGCTTCTTCGGATTCGCGCCCATCCCGCCCAGCGCCTGGATGAGGTATTACATGGGCTGGGAAGACGCGACTGAAATCACGCAAGGCGAGATCCGGCTCGGCGTGCTCCAGCTCCCGGATTCCGTGTTCAGCGACAGCCTGCACCGGCTCGTGAAGGTACCGATCAATGAGGATGAGTATTACCTGCTGGAAGCCCGGCGGCGTGATCCGCAGGAAGAGGGCGACGTCTGGTACGACAGCACCTACGCCCTCGATCCGGACGGCGACACGCTGGTGCTTCGCTACGACTACAGCTTCGACGTGTTGCACGATGCCGACTTCGGTGTGCCGGTCTGGGTGGAGGATCAGGACTTCGACTTCCCCAGCAGCGGAATTCTGATCTGGCATATCAACGAAAGCCGCATTGAAGCAGGTTTGTTGAATGATCGTATTCAGGAAAGCAAAGAGCGCCGTGGGGTGAAGCTGGTTGAGGCTGACGGGAGCTGGGATATTGGCGAGGAGTATCCCTTCCTGACGCCCGGCGACGGCAGCGAATACGGCGTAATCGACGACGCCTGGTTCCGGGATAATGAGGTTTGGCCTGAGTCCAACCGTGGACATGGCCGGGATATTTATTTCGGGAGCGACACCGCCCCGGCGACGGTGACCAATGCCGGCGCGCAGACACACCTGCGTTTTGATCAGTTCGCCGATATTGCGGACACCATGAGCTGCCGCGTGGGCAACGAATGGGCACAGCGAGTTTTTCCCGACAGGCTTCCCACCGACTCAACCGACGGCATGACCGCGTTGCCGTGTGATGTCAATGGTGACGGTGTAAATGAAGTTCTGTTTGCAGGTTATCACAGCGATGCTTTTGTCTATGATGGGGACGGCAACCTGCTGTACCAGGTAGCTCTCGATCCGCGTCTGGATGCGTACGCATGGCTGGCCGCCGACCTGGATGGCAATGGCCTTGACGAAGTTGTTGCCGTTGGATACAGCTTCCTGACCGTGCTGACATTTGACGGCGCTGGAGCTGTCACCCAGGCGAATCGAATTGTGGGTCCGCTGCATCAGGATGACATGAGCGATCCGGTTCTCCATGCCATGATCGTGGGGCCGGAAAATGATCCACATCTCTACATCAAGAGCCGCAAAACGGATCAGACTCTGCAAATCGCTTCATTTTCCCTTCTTGATACAACCGATACGCCGGTTGTCATCGGGTTTGTCCCATCCGGGGGAATTGCTATTGAATCGCTGGCCATGGCGCAGGTTGGCGGAGCCTGGTCGGATACAGTGGGCGTGGTCACCAATGCCGGCGAGCTGTTCCTCTTCCGTGACGGTGTTGTCCCGAATATCAGCACGACCTTGCCGGATTGGACGCCCGGTCCTGCTGATCGCGTCGGAACGTTGATCAGCGCCGACTTTGACGGCGACGGCCAGCCCGACTTCGCCGGTACCTGCGGAAACCGTATCGCGTTTTGGTTCGCCCGGGAGCAGTTTGGTGTCTGTCACAGCTACGACGTCGGCCATTTCTATCAGGAGATGATTCCGCTGGATACGGACCATGATGGTGTCGTGGAGCTGGCGGGTGTGCGGAACAGCGAACTGATTGCCTATGAAGCGACCGGAGTGCTGGCGGAAGGTTCGGGCGTATCGCTGAAGAACGAGTTTACCCACAGCTACCCGCAGGATCTGTTCTGGGTGGATGTGAGCTCCGGCGGCGACAACGCTTTGCTGGCCCGGTCTGTTGCATACAATCGGGATGCCGAGGTGTGGCCGGAAGTTTTTGACGGGTTTGAGGTTAGCAATGGGCGCGAGATCTATGGCTTCCCGCTGATGACCGTAAGTGAAGCGCAACAGACCCAACCTGTGAATGTTTTGCTGGCACAACTGGATGATGATGACGATCCTGAAGTGGTGTTGACCGCATCGGGTACTTCTCGCTTTATCGTCTACAATCTGCCCATCGCTGAGGGGCAGGGTTCGATCATCCACTGGGGCATGAAAGGCGGCAACCCGCAGGGGACGTTTGCGCTTCAGACCACTCCGGCCGCTGGTACACAGAGCAATGGGTTGGAGAACACGGCCTATTGCTGGCCCAACCCGGCGTTGAACGGTGACGATGCCCATTTCCGCTTCCGGTCAAGTACGAGTGGTACGGCCTCGGTGCGAGTGTTTGACCTGGTGGGACGGGAAGTGGCCTACCGCGAGCAGCTTATCAGGGCGAACCAGGACGAGGAGATCATCGTCGGCACGGCGGATCTGCCGACGGGAACGTATGCCGCGCGATTGGAAGCGGGCGGCGAGTACAAGATCATTCGCTTCGCGGTGGTGAAGTGAGCGGCGGTGCGACGAAACATACAGCTTTGATGGTTGATTGGATACGATGACGAGACAACCGAACATCCATAGAGTTCTGTCAACACACGCCACGCTGCTGGTGCTCGCGGCGTTGCTGCTGGCTGTTGGCATGGCGCAAGCCCAACCATACGACGCCAACCACCCGGAGCTGTATTGGCATACCTTCGAAACCGATCACTTCATTTTCGTGTACCATGACGGCGCGGAGCGAACCGCCAACACCATCGCCAGGATCGCCGAGGAGATCTACGGCCCGGTCACATCGCTGTATGGTTACGAGCCCGACACGAAAATCAGTTTCGTCGTCAAGGATACCGACGATTACGCTAACGGCGGCGCGTATTACTACAACAACAAGATCGTCATCTGGTGTACGGCGCTGGACTACGATCTGCGCGGAAGCGTCAACTGGCTGCGCAACGTGGTCACCCACGAGTTTACCCACATAATTCAGCTCGGCGCGTCGAGGAAACTGCCGCGTCCCGTGCCGGCCGTCTACTTCCAGGTGCTCGCCTACGAAGAAGAGAAGCGCCCGGATGTGCTCTACGGCTATCCCAACGTGCTGGCGTCGTATCCCGTCGCCATGACCGTGATGCCCATGTGGTTCGCAGAGGGAACCGCCCAGGCCAACCATACCGACCTCGAGTACGATTACTGGGACAGCCACCGCGACATGCAACTCCGGGTGCGGACCCTCAACGACTCGCTCCTGTCCCTCAACGACATGGAGGTCTTCGGCAAGAACAGCCTGGGCAACGAGGGCGTATACAACCACGGCTTCGCGCTGGTGTTGTTCATTCGCGAGAAGTACGGCGAGCAGGCATTGCGCGACCTGTCGCATGAAATGAGCAAGCTGCACCGGATCAGCTTCGACGGAGCGGTGGAGGATGTGCTGCATATCAGCGCCGATGAACTCTACGCCGACTGGACCGCCTGGATGGATTCCAGCTATGCCAGGCGTACAGAGGTCATCCGCGACAACGTGGTGGAAGGCGAACCCTTCGCGCGGGATGGTTACGCCAACCTCTACCCACGCTGGGGCGAACCTGACGGCGATAAGATCTATTATTCCTCCAACGCCGGCCATGATTACATGAGCCAGCGTTCGCTGATGGTAAAAGACCTGGAGGGCGATGAGGCGGAAACGCTCATTCCCTATGTTGCCAGCCCGTTTGACATTACCGAAGACGGCCGCTGGCTGATCTATTCCCAGATCACTCGTCAATCCAACGAGAGCAACTATGCTGATCTGTACCTGTATGATCTGGAAGAGAAGAAGAAAGTTCGGTTGACTCGTTCGGCCCGCGCCATGGAGCCGGTGTTCTTGCCCGACGAGAGCGCGGTGATCTTCGTGCTGAACAAGGACGGCACCAAGGATCTGGCGCGGATCGATTTGCCGGAGCGTGACCAGTGGATGGATCTGAAACCGCTGGTGGCCGACAGTGTGCGCCGGTTGACGGATTCGCATGACGGTTCCCAGGTCTGGCGGCCGCGTGTCAGTCCTGACGGCGAGTGGATCGCCTACTCCTGGAACCGGGACGTCGGACGCGACATCCGCCTGATTCGCCCCGACGGCAGCGACATGGTCGAGTTCATCACCGGCCCCGCCGACCAGCGCGATCCGGCCTGGAGTGCTGACGGGGAGTCCATCATCTTCTCCTCCGACGAGACCGGCATCTTCAACCTGTACCGATACTCCTGCGATCCCCACAGCCTGGGATCGACGGCGGAGACGGTGGAGCCGTTGACCAATGTCGTCGGCGGAGCCTTCATGCCCGACGTGCGGGAGGACGGCGCGATTGTCTACACGCAATACAGCGAGTACGGGTTCGAGGTGCGTATTCTGGAAGACCCGCAGCCTGTGGATTATGACAAGCTGACCTATGACAGCAAATTCCTGGACCGTCTGCCGCCGGTGGACTATGACGACACGGCGTATGAACCGGCCAGAACAAAGATGTACAAGCCCCTGTTCGAGTCCATGTTCCTGGTGCCGCGTATCGGGTTCGATTACGGGAAATTCAAGCCGGGCATGTATGTCTTCAGCAACGATGTGCTGGAACGGCTGATGATGTTCGGTGGGTTCGCCATGAACACCGATGGTGAATTTGACGCCTTCGGGCTGTTCGATTTCCGTGCGTTGCGGCCAACGCTGTTCCTGGAGGGATATTACCTCAAGCGGATCCATAATGAAGAGTTTGACGATCCCTACATCATTAAGGATACAAAGATCGTCGATGGCGAGCCTGTGCCGATCTACGACCGGTATGGTGTGGACTACAGTTTCCACCTGATGGAGGTGGACGGCGGCGCGCGGATGAAGCTCTGGGACCCGGTGGATGTGGAGCTGAGAGCGGTGTGGAGCCGTTACCAGGCGTTCCTCGAATTTGAGGATCTGTCCAGCTTCCACTATACCTACTTCATCGGGCGCTATGTCCAGACACGCATCGACTTCAATTATACCGATCCCTCGATCAAGGGCAACGTCCATCCCAAGCGGGGTCTCGTCGGGCAGTTGACCGCAGCGTACGAGGACAACGACTTTATCGACGGTTTCGAGATCAACCAGGACAAGTACACGGTGCAGGAAGTGTTTACCCCGTACCGTTACCTGCGGTTTGAAGGCGATGTGACCGGCTGGTGGAACCCGCTGGGCGACCTGGTGATCCAACCCCGTCTCCGGGGAGGCTATCTCGATCATGAAGTGGACCCGTTTATGTTTCTCTACGCGGGCGGGTTGCACGGGATGAAGGGCTACAGCTATTATTCCATGGGCGGCAGCCGGAAAGTGATCGGGAGTGTCGCAGTGCGGCATCCGATCATCACCGCCGACCGTCCCCGGATCGGCTGGATGCACTTTGACGGGTTGTACGGGGGCGTGTTCTACGAGGCGGGCGACGCCTGGAGTGACCGTGAGTTCAGTGTCGACCGGCTGGCGCGTTCGGTGGGATTTGAGTTAAGAACCAAACTGTATTCGTGGTACGGCTACCCCACGGCGGTGACATTCAGCGCCGCGCGGGGTCTCGACCACATTACGCATACGGAAAACAATACGACGACGCTTTATGATCCCGGCTGGCGGTACTATCTTACAGTACTGTTCGAGTTCGAAACGATCTTTCCCGGCCGGAGGTCGGCCTCAAGGAGGTTCTGATGGGTAGCAGGAAGTGGATGGTCGCCGTACTGATGGCGGCGCTGGTGGCGGTTCCGGTGTTCGCAGGCGGGGCCGATGAAGAAACCGTACCGGAACGTTCCGTGGTTTTCCAGAACACAGGAGCCGATCCGACAGCTCCTGAAAGGACGCTCAGCGATGACGTGATCGGTTTTCTGGAAGGACCGCTCTCGTTTTCCGGGCGAGATCATGAGCTGAACACACAGCTCGCCTTGCAAATGCAGACCGATGACGAAGGTGATGTCGCTTCAGTGGCGTCTTCGAGTGTCGGCGGGGAGAAGATCAACCCCGGCCGCGCCATCCTGATGTCCGCCCTGATCCCGGGCGCCGGGCAGTTTTACGCCGGTTCCAACATGGATGACCCCACCATCACCTACATCAAATCGGCGGTCTTCTTCGCCGCGGAAATCGGGTTCTGGACCGGCGCGATCCTCTACGCCAAGAAAGGCCAGGACAAGGAAGATGAGTATGAACAATTCGCCGACAACCGGTGGAATGAAGATGTCTACCTGGGGTATGAATACTGGCTCGCCAAACAGCCGGGCATGGGGCAGTCCGATGAACCTTACAGCGGGGAAGACATCAATGCGTGGAAGAATTTGTCTTGGGAGGAACGGATCCGCTACCTGCCCGCCAACTTCACCCATGAATTGCCGCCATCCAAAGACCAGCAGTATTACGAGATGATCGGCAAGTACCTGACTCAGTTCGGTATCGGGTGGGAGGATGTGTATACCAGATACCCGAATGAGCTACCTTCAGATAACGACTACCAGGATTACTATGCCAACGACAGGTGGAGCGAGTTGGGCAGCTCGCTGGCGAGCAATTACGCCGACATGCGGTACGATTCCAACAAGCTGCTGGACAAGAGCTCGGCGTTTTTCATGGCGATCATGGTGAACCACGTGGTCTCGGCGGTGGATGCGGCCTTTACCGTGCGCCTGCACAACAACCGTGTTGTCCGCGGTGAAGTCGCGTCCGATACCCGGATCTTCAACGGCGAACCGGTAGTGATGGGCGGGGTGAACCTGACGTTCTAATAGCCATTTGCCCCGGGCGGCGAGGATAGATGGTTTCAGGTGCAGAGTTTCTTGTTCATGGCAAGGGCGATTCGGGATGAAACGGCGTCACGACAAGCTGCCCGGGGCAAATTCTGTTGAGCTACGATTGAGATGATCATGCGTTTGATTCTACATAGCTTGCTGGTTGGACTTTTGCTGCTGACAGCATCCATTTCGGCATGGGGCGCGCCTCCTGTCCGGCCGGAACAGGACGTCGTCACGTCGGCGCCGAACTCCGCCATCGCCTTCCGGGCGCCGTCACAGGTCCACATGGGCCTCATCGGGCAGCCGGAGATCTATGAACGCCCCGGTGCGGGCGCTCGCGGCAAAGGCCCCAAAGACAAGAAACGCCGGGAGAACCCCTACGCCGATCTGCCCGAACACCTGCGGAAGAACCCCGCCAGGGGTTTTCTCTATTCCATGATCCTGCCGGGCATGGGGCAGAGGTATGTCGACCGTCCCGTTCGCGGAGCCATGTACACTACCATCGAGGTCGGCCTGTGGACCGGCATTCTGCTCGCCTGGCAGGGCCATGTGTCTCAAACCGACGCCTACGAACGTTTCGCTCAAGAGCATGCGAATGTAACAGGCGAGCATAGCGTGGATTACTACGCCGACATCGGCAACTACAACACCATCGAGCTGTACAACGCCGCCAAGCGGCAACGTCGCGATTACGACGCCCAATACGATACTGACACTGAATACTGGAGCTGGGATTCCTCCGGCAACCGTGTGCTGTTCGACAAGACACGGATTTCCGCCGGACAGCATCGCAACCGGATTTACTACTTGATCGGCGGGATGATCATCAACCGCCTGGTGTCAGCGATCGACGCCGCGCGCAGCCTTTCCAACGCTCAAAAGGACTACCGTGAAGCCAACGGCCTGATGGTCGGCTGGTCGCCTGAGGTTAACGGCCCGGCGGTGCAATGGACCGGGAACGTCTTCTGATGAGTACTGCGGGTTTGAACAAGACGGCTTTTCATGCAGCAGCAGCGATCCTACCGCTGCTGTTTCTCGTATTGTGCGCCTCGGCCGAGCCGCCAAACACCCCTGCCGACAACCCTTTCGCCGGTTTTGATCTGGATACGATGGACGTTGTCGGGGACCCCATACCGGACGATGTGTACAAATGGCTGGAGGTCGCCGACATTCATGTTTGGGATTCAGAAGTAGACGGGCTGCATACCTACCCCAAAGCAACCCTGTTTGTTGAAATTAACACGGTCCGCCTTGAATACCACCTTAATCGGTCCACAGGCATCTACGCACATGGCCGGAATTATCACAATCCTTTCTATCATTGGAGTACCCGGCGAAGGAGCTATTTACTCGCGGTCAGAGTGTATGCAAGACAGGATCTGAAAACGGATGGAACCCTCGCCGACACCCTGCTGTGGGAGCACGAAGGCTACTTGGACCCCTTCAATCAACCCGACTACGAGTATCAGCGGGATCATTTCTTCTCGCTGACCATGCAGGAATTCTATCGGCTGTATACTGAGCGGGATTCGGAGTGAAAAAGGTAAAGAAAGTGAAAAAAGACCGCTGGGTGGGGTGATGAGCAAAGATTCGGCACAGGAAAAGGAAGAATTGTCCAGAGATACATGTGCTTGGATCCAGGCAAGGTGCAAGAATGTAAGAGGTTAGCGACTCAGAAACAGAAAGTGTTCAAGGGTTGGTTTCCATAGTCAGCACAGTGTCGTATGTAAACATGTCTGGATTCCTGCCTGCGCAGGAATGACACTCGTTGCGTATTCTGTCACAGCCTTCCTCGCGGGAAGGGGACTCGTGGCCGTTGTGATACAGCCTGTCCGAGCGGCAGTCCAAAATCAGTTCATCCTTGACATCCTAAGCATCCTGTTAAGGATTCCTACTGCCCCCCTCCGGCGTCGGCCGTTTCTGTGGTTTCCTCGCCGCTGTCTTCTCCTTCCGTAGCCTCTTGCCGGTCATCCAGGTAGGCCAGCGGATCTCCGCTAAACTCTTCGCCCTGCGGGGCTTTCGGGCTGGGCGGACTGGTCCCGCGCAGCGTGAAGGCGTAACTCGATACCTGCAGCAGTTGCTGCTCGTCCATCTGGTTTTTCCAGGCGATCATGCCCTTGGCGGGGACACCGTACTTGATGATATGGTACTCCTCGGCGAACGTGCCTCCGTGGATCCAGTACTTGTCTGTCAGGTTGGGGCCGATATCGCCTCCGCCGCCTCTGGCGTGACAGGAGACACAGTTCTCCTCGAACAGGGTTTCACCGGCGGACAGCGCCGCCTGGCCGGTCAGGGGCGCGACGGTCCAGTCCACTTTCGCCTCGCCGCCGTCCTTGGCCACCTTGGAGAAGATCTCCGCCTGGGTGGGTTCGGGACGCTGGTTGTCGTAGGGAGCGTGGAAGGGCGGCAGGAGCAGCTCCGCCAGGGTCGTCTCGCGGTATTCCGGCAACGCTTTATAGTCGGCCTTCTCCACCGCTTTGTGGTACTCTTCCACCTGTGTATCCCCGATGCCCAGGATGGTGTAGAAGAACAGGTAGCCGATCCCGATCACAACTGTAATCGCGAAGAACCAGTTGTACCACCTCGGCAGGTTGTTGTCGTACTCCCGGATGCCATCATAATCGTGATCCAGCAGCACATCGACTTCGTCCGGTTTTCTCTTGCCCACCATGGCCGTCTATCCTTCCTGTTCCTTTGAGTCCAAGGGCAGGGACGCGTAATACTCGCTGTCGCTCTTTTTCATCAGCAACGCCCGGATGGTTACCAGCACGAACGCCACGATGAACAATCCCATGGACAGCACCGGGTAGATGCCGCCATCCACCAAGCCTTTCAGCATCTCTCTCATCGTACCGGGACCTCCTCGTCGGGGACATTCTTGATGTCCGTGCCCAACCGCTGCAGGTAGGCGGTCAGGGCGATGATCTGGCTGTCCCAGGTGACGTCCATGTCCGATTCCTGCAGGGTGCGTGCGATCTGCTCCGCCTGGGAGCGCATGTCATGCGGGGCGGTGTCTTCATACCCCTCGAGATAAGGAACTCCCAGCGTTCGCATCGCTTTGATCTTGCCGGGGATGTCATCCACCGAATACTTCGCGTCGATCAGCCAGGGGAACGCCGGCATGATGCTGCCCGGCGACATGCTGGGCGGATCCTTCATGTGCCCGTAATGCCAGGCGTCGGGGTACTTGCCGCCTTCTCGCGCCAGGTCCGGCCCGGTGCGCTTCGAGCCCCACAGGAACGGGTGATCGTACACCGATTCGCCCGCCTTGCTGTACTCGCCGTACCGCTCCACCTCGTCACGGAAGGGCCGGATCTGCTGGGAGTGACATCCCAGGCAGCCCTCGGCGATGTAGATATCGCGTCCTTCCAGCTCCAGCGGCGTGTAGGGCTTCACCGCGCTGATGGGGGGCACGTTGGCCTTGATCGTCCACATGGGGATCAGCTCGATCAGGCTGCCGACCAGAATCGCCACCAATGCGAGTACCGTGAACAGGATCGCCCGGCTCTCGATGACGTAATGGAAATAGCCTTTCTTTGGCTCCATCTGGTAGCCTGGAGGCGCGCTGGCGGTGATCTCCTTCTCCAGCTTGCCCTTGACCATGGTTACGCCCAGGTTCACAATCATAATGCACACGCCGGTCAGGTAAAGCAGGCCACCGATGACGCGGACAATGTGGAACGGGACAATCTGCAACGTGATTTCCAGGAAGTTCGGGTATGCCAGCACTCCTTCCGGCGTGAACTGCTTCCACATCAACGCCTGGGTCCAGGCCGCCACCCACAAGGGGACCACGTAGAAGATGATGCCGAGCGTACCGATCCAGAAGTGGACGTTGGCCCATTTCTTCGAGGCCAGCTCGATCTTGTAGATCTTCGGGATCAGCCAGTAGAGCATGCCGAAGGTCAGGAACCCGTTCCAGCCGAGTGTGCCCACATGGACATGCGCGATGGTCCAGTCGGTGTAATGGCTGATGGCGTTGACGGTTTTCAGTGCGAGGGTTGGGCCTTCCAGGGTGGCCATGGCGTAAGCGGTTACCGCGACGACCATGAACTTGAGCTCCGGCTGTTCACGCAGCTTGTGCCAGGCTCCGCGCAGGGTCAGCAACCCGTTGAGCGCTCCGCCCCAGGAAGGGGCGAGCAGCATGATGGAGAACACCGTGCCGAGCGATTGCAGCCAGGGCGGCAGCGACGTGTACAGCAGATGGTGCGGCCCCGCCCAGATGTAAATAAAAATCAACGCCCAGAAGTGGACGATGGACAGCCGGTAGCTGAATACCGGCCGGTTGGCCGCCTTGGGCATGTAATAATACATCAGACCCAGGAAGGGTGTGGTCAGGAAGAACGCCACCGCGTTGTGGCCGTACCACCATTGCACCAGCGCGTCCTGCACACCCGGGTAGATGGAGTAGCTCTTCATCAGGCTGACCGGGATGGCCAGGTTGTTGAAGATGTAGAGCACGGCAACCGTGATCCAGGTCGAAATATAGAACCAGATGGCGACATACAGGTGCTTTTCACGGCGCTGGAGGATGGTGCCCATCATGTTGACGCCGAAGATGACCCAGATGACCACCACGGCGATGTCGAGCGGCCATTCCAGCTCGGCGTACTCATGAGTCTGCGTGTACCCCAGCAGGTAGGTGATGGCGCCGACCAGGATGATGAGTTGCCAGCCCCAGAAATGGATCAGGCCGAGGGTGCGGCTGTACAGGGAGGTCCGGCACAGGCGCGGCACGGAATGATACACCCCCAGGAAGATGGCGTTGCCGACAAAGGCGAAAATCACGGCGTTGGTGTGTACCGGACGCATGCGGCCGAAGGTGGTGAAGGGGCTGTAGAGGTTGGCGGCCGGCAGAAAGATCTCCAGCGCCACCCAGACCCCGACAAACATCCCCACCACCGCCCAGAACAATGTGGCCTTGGCGAACAAGTCCACAAGGTGGTTGTCGTACCGGTACTCTTCCAGCTTGTCCGTAAGATCGGGCATTGGTCCACTCCGCAATGGCATCGTGTGATGCTCGGTATCAACTCTTTTTTACAATCCTTAACAGGATATACAACTAAACTACATAAAACCCTTAACAGGATATTAGGATATAAGGATGTCAAGGATAACTGATTAGGTAAAGAAAGTAAAAAAAGTGAAAAAAGTGAAAAAAGTGAAAAAAGTGAAAAAAGTGAAAAAAGAAAACAACCTTATCCCAATTTCTAATTTCTAATTTCTAACTCCTAATTCCTAATTAATTTTATCATCCTTCTATCCTATTATCCTGTTCGAGGTTTATGTTTTTCTCTTTCCATTCTGTTCGAGGTTTATGTTTTTCTTGTCATCATCATCCAGAAGCATCCTCACCGAGGGTGTATAGCTGTCATCATACTGCCCGCTACGCACCGCCCAAAAGAACGCCACAAGGAACCCCAACGCCAGCAACAGGCTGCCCCCCAATAGTAGTATGATGATCTCCATCTCTTCCCCTAACCGACAAAACCCTTCACAGGATATACAACCAAACCACATAAAACCCTTAACAGGATATACAACCAAACCACATAAAACCCTTAACAGGATATTAGGATATAAGG
>CAZYOC010000001.1:78847-90653 GCA_964648415.1 uncultured bacterium
ACAGGATATACAACCAAACCACATAAAACCCTTAACAGGATATTAGGATATAAGGATGTCAAGGATATTTCTTTGATTAAGAATTAATGGAATCGTTCACTAATCTTTATTTTCTTTACGTTATTTAGGTTTTTACTTTTTTACTTAGTCTTTTATCCTTGTTATCCTTCTATCCTATTATCCTGTTAGAGGTTTATGTTTTTCTCTTTCCATTCTGTTAGAGGTTTATGTTTTTCTTGTCATCATCATCCAGAAGCATCCTCACCGAGGGTGTATAGCTGTCATCATACTGCCCGCTACGCACCGCCCAAAAGAACGCCACAAGGAACCCCAACGCCAGCAACAGGCTGCCCCCCAATAGTAGTATGATGATCTCCATCTCTTCCCCTAACCGACAAAACCCTTCACAGGATATACAACCAAACCACATAAAACCCTTAACAGGATATTAGGATATAAGGATGTCAAGGATAACTGATTAGGTAAAGAAAGTAAAGAAAGTAAAGAAAGTGAAAAAAGTGAAAAAAGAAAACAACCTTATCCCAATCTCCAATCTCCAATCTCCAATCTCCAATCTCCAATCTCCAATCTCCAATCTCCAATTTCTAATTTCTAATTTCTAACTCCTAACTCCTAACTCCTAACTCCTAACTCCTAATTAATTTTATCATCCTTCTATCCTATCATCCTGTTAGAGGTTTATGTTTTTCTCTTTCCATTCAGTGAGAGGGTTTAGAGTTTTGCCTTCCGCGCCATCAACCGTGTCATGAAGGTCGCGAAGGCCACCACGGTGATCGAGCTCAGCGGCATCAGAATCGCCGACACAAGCGGCGACAACTTCCCCGCCACCGCGAAGCCCAGGCCGACCACGTTGTACGTCAGCGACAACGTGAACCCCATCAGGATCACCCGCGTCGCCAGCTTCGAGAACCGCAGCACCTTGTCCAGTTTCGCTAAACCCTGCGCGTCCAGCAGCGCATCGCTGGAGGGCGAAAACGCCGTCACATCATCGGTGATCGCAATGCCCACGTCACCCGCCTTCAACGCCCCGGCGTCGTTCAGGCCGTCGCCGATCATCAGGACGTTGCGCCCCTGCTCCCGTTGGCGTTCAATGAACTCCAGCTTGTCCGCCGGCGCCTGCTTGAACCGCATCTCCGTTTCCGCCGGGAAGAACTGAGCCAGCGCTTCCCGTTCCCGGTCTGTGTCGCCCGACAGCAGAGCCAGCGTCACCTGCCGCGTCAGCCGTTCGATCAGGCCCCGCAGCCCCGGCCGCCAGTGTGTGTCCAGGTGGAAATGGCCGCGCGGAACGCCGTCGATGCTCACATACGCCGTCGTATACGCCCCCAGCTCGTCGCGTTGTGGCTGCTCGCGGTCGTCCTCGAACACCCATTCCGCCGACCCGACCCGCACCGCGTGACCGTCAACCTCCGCCTCCAGCCCCAGCCCGGGATACTCGCCGAAGCCGCTGATATCCAGCGTCTCGATGCCGTGCAGCGCCGCGCTGAGCTGCACACTCACCGGGTGGGTGGAATGCTGCACCACCGATCGGACCAATACCTTTTCCCGTTGCGACAACGCTTCGCCGTGAAACTCCACCCGTTTCGTATCGGCCTTGCTCAGGGTGCCGGTTTTGTCAAAGACCACGGTGTTGATTCGCGCCAGCCGCTCTACCACGCCCGCGTTTTTCAGGTACAATCCCACCCGCCCCAGCAGCCGCATGGCCGTGCCGAGGGTGAAGGGCGTCGTCAACGCCAGCGCGCAGGGGCAAGCGACAATCAGCACCGCGGTGAAGATACGCACCGCCTCGCCGGTTCCTTGCGGGATCCAGTAGATCAACGCCGCCAGGGCGATCGCCAGCACACCGAACACGAAATACTTACCCGCCTGATTGGCGAGGGTTTCGTAGACGTTTTCACGGTCCCGCGCGAACGCGTCATGGTTCCACAAACGTGTCAAATAGCTGCGGCTGGCCTTTTCCACCACTTCCAGCTCGACCACGCCGCCCAGTTGACGGCCGCCCGCATAAATCACATCGCCTACCGTTTTGGCGACCGGGTCGGACTCGCCGGTGACGAAGCTGTAATCCACCGCGCCGTCGCCCTTCATCAGCACCGCGTCCGCCGGGATCAGCTCCTGGTTGCGGATGATGATACGGTCGCCCGGTTCGATATTCAGCACCGGTACGCTTTTTTCTTTCCCGTCAACGTCCCGTTTCAGCACTGCGATGGGGAAGTAGCTGGTGTAATCCCGTTCAAAGGACAGCGACTCGTAGGTTTTGGCCTGAAACACCTTGCCCACGAGCAGCAGGAAGATCAGGCCCGCCAGGGAGTCGAAGTAGCCTGTGCCCGTACCGCTGATCACTTCGTATCCGCTCCAGCCCAGCAGCGACAGGATGCCCAGCGAGATGGGCGCGTCCAGGTTCAGGAATCCGCGTTTCAAACCTTTCCAGGCGCTTGTCAAATAATCCAAGCCGCTGAAGAACACCACCGGCAGCGACAGGGCGAAACTGACCCAGGCGAACACCGTGCGTAGCGAGGGCGGCACCTTGTCCGGCCCCACCGCCAGGTAGTCGGGGAAGGCCAGCAGCATGACATTGCCGAAGACAAATCCCGCCACGCCGATCTGCAGATACAGCCGCCTGCGGTCTTCCTTGCGTTCCTCCCGGCCCAGGTCCTCCAGCCGGATGCGCGGCTCATAGCCCACGTTGGCCAGCAGCTCCACCAGTTCGCGCAGGCTCTTTTCCTGCTGCTTCCAGGTGAGCGTGACCTCCTTCTTCAGGAAGTTGACCACGCTGCTGCGTACCGACGGCTCGATCCGGTAGAGCTGCTCCAGCAGGTAGATGCAGGAGGCGCAGTGGATCGAGGGCACATGCAGGGAGACCTTGGCCGTCTCACCGTCCGAAAAGTCAAGGAGCTGCTTGACGATGTCCTCGTCATCGAGAAATCCCCATTTCACGTTGCCCGCATCGCTCGCCGGAATCTTGCCCGGCGTCTCCTCGATGGAGTAGTACGCGTCCATCTCCGTGTCGTGCAGGAGCTGGTACACGCTCTTGCAGCCGTGGCAACAGAACAGCTTGTCGCCGATACGGATGTCGGCGTCTTTGCACACTTCGCCGCAATGGGCGCAGATCAGGTCGGGCTTGCCGCTGTCGACAACAATCCCGCCGGGGATCTCTCTCTTGTCTCTCTTTTCGCTCGTCTTCAGCTTCCTCAAGTAATCCTTAACAGGATGATTAGGATGGTTAGGATGTTAAGGATAACTTCTTGAATTAAGAATTAAAAATCAACTGGAATCAATTAACGACTATAGTTCTTGTGTTTTCTTCACATTCATTACGTTTTTTACCTTTTTAATTGTTTATCCTTGTCATCCTAGGTATCCTAAGTATCCTGTTAAGCATTCTTCCTTAATAAGGATTCACAAACTTCGCCGAATCGGGCAATAAGGATACTAAGGATGTTAAGGATAACTTCTTGGATTAATAATTAAGAAATAAAAATCAACTGGAATCAATTAACGACTATAGTTCTTGTGTTTTCTTCACATTCATTACGTTTTTTACCTTTTTAATTGTTTATCCTTGTCATCCTAGGTATCCTAAGTATCCTGTTAAGCATTCTTCCTTAATAAGGATTCACAAACTTCGCCGAGTCGGGCAATTTCGGGTCGTTTACCGGGATCGCCGCCTGCCGGGTGAAGCGTGTCCAGAACGCCCACAGGAACACCCCGCCGATGCCGACCATCGTGGTCACATCCAGCCAGGAGATCATCGCGCTGGTCGGTTTGTGGATCGGCATGACATTCCAGTACAGATCCAGCCAGTGGAACACCAGCAGGTAGAAGCCCCAGAACATGAGCAGGCCGATGTTGCGTTTCGCGCCGCGGCTCATCACCAGGATGAAGGGGATCACGAAACCGCCCACCGCCAGCGCCCAGGTCGCCGCTTTCCAACTGCCCGTCCAACGTTGGTGGAAGTACACGGTCTCTTCCGGGATGTTGGCGTACCAGATCAGCAGGTACTGGCTGAAAGCGAAGTAGCCCCAGACCACGAGGAAGGCGAACAGCAGCTTTCCGATGTCGTGGAAATGCTCGGTCGTAATGGTCTCGGTCAACACGTTCTTCTTGTTCAGCACCACAGTGATAATCGCCAGCAGCGCCATGATCCCCATGATACCGCCCGCGAAATAGTACAGGCCGTAAATCGTCGAGTACCAGGTCGGCATCAGGCTCATCAGCCAGTCAAACGCCGCGAACGTGGTAACCAGCGCGAAGGCGATGATGCCCGGTGCGCTGATGATCCTGAATTTCTTCTTCTGCGCCGGATCGTAGCCTTCCCTGTCCTGCCGCAGGGAGGTCTTCCAGAGCAGCAGCGCGAGGACGATCCAGACGATGAAGTAGATCACCGTGCGGGCGATGAAGAACGGCGTATTGAGGTAGCCCGCCTTTTCACGGATGAGGGCGTTGTGCGCGGCGTGGTCGTTGTGCCCGTCGCCGTGGCCCTTGTCGTGTCCGGAGGCCAGGCCGTGGCCTTCCATCACCTCTTCGCCTTCGCCCGTGACGACACCTTCCTCGTGCATCTCGTCGACCATCTCCTCGCCGCCGGTTTCCGCGTGGGCCGCCGGGATGAGCGATACTCTTTCAACATGCCCCTGATCACCCGCCTGGGTGTCGCAGATGACCCGTTTCCACTCGTACAGGTCGCTCATGCCGAGGAACACGGGGAGGACCATGATGGCCATGACGGGCAGGGTCATCATCACGCTTTCGGCGATCCGGCGGACCACCACGCTCCACACTGCGCCGGTGATGTGATGGATCATCACGAAGAACAGCGCTCCCAGCGACAGCGACATCCAGAACGCGAACGCCACCAGCCAGCTGAAGAAGAACTGTTCCCGGTTGATCAGCAGTCCCGCCAGGCTGACCGCGATGCCGATGATGCCGACAATCAACGCGAGCCGCCCGAACCTGCCCGGGCTTTCGAAGGTCTTGGTCTCTGTGTCGAATCTCATGTTCGATCCACTCTCGACTCTCTGAAGCAATTGTAAAGCAATACTTTACAGGATGAAAAGGATACTTAGGATATTTAGGATAACTGATTAGGTGAAAAAAGTAAAAAAGGTAAAAAAGTAACTACGTTCAATCCTTGAACGCTTTAATTCTTAATTTGTTTTTATCGTTAATATCCTTGTTATCCTAAACATCCTGTTAAGAATGCTTGCTACTCTCCCTGAAGCTGCCGGACGTACGAAACAATCCGCCAGCGGTCCTTCGGCGGGATCTGCTCGCCGTAGGCCGGCATGTTGCGCACGCCGTTGCTGATGACGCCGTAGATGTACCCGTCGGTGAAGTTCTTCACCTTGTCGTCGTGGAAGCTGGGCGGTTTCATGAAGCCTTTTTCAATGACGATGCCGTCACCGTCGCCCTGGTCCCCGTGGCACATGTTGCAGTAGATCTCGAAGCGCGCTTTGCCGCGTGCACGGTCCTGCCCGGTCAGCTCCATGGGGATCGCGGTGACTTCCGCGCCGTTTTCGGTCAGGCCCAGCTCGAACTCGGGATCCTTGACCAGCTCGCCGCGCGGGATGGTCCCCTTCGGCGGCACCCGCATCGCCGCGCCGTTCCGGAAGAACTCGCTCTTGCTCTGGGCGATGTATTTCGGCTGGTTGTCCATGTTCGGGTTGATGTGGATGGGCGGATCGGTGGACGTGCCGCCCTGGCAGCCGATGAGGACAATGAACATCGCCAGCGATAGAATCAAAAACAGACCGCGACGCAGCCAGTTTCCAGCCCGGTAGCCGCTGGACTCACACGCTTCACCTTGCCTGGATTCCCGCCTTCGCGGGAATGAGAGGGTTGTTGATGTTTTTCTTTTCATCACGCACCCTCCTCGTCGTCGTACAGAACATCCACCGTACCGCCAATTTCCTTCAACAGCGCCGCCGTCTGCTGCTTGTCGAACCGGGGATCGTCGGCCAGGATACTGACCGCGAAGCCGTCGTCAGTCACTTGCCCGAACTTATCCGAAGCGAAGACCGGGTGGTGGAACTTCACGTTGATGATGCCCAGCATGCCGAACACCGAGGCCAGTACGCTCAGCAGCACGCCGCAGGCGAAGGTGACCGGGAAGAAGGCCTGGTAGCTGAAGTAGCTCTTGCCGGCGATGACCAGCGGATACTCGATGGCGCTGGACCAGCCCTGCAACGCCAGGCCGCCGAACACGCCCGCGAAGGCCGCCGCCGCCACCAGCCAGGGCAGCTTCGAGCGTTTCATGCCCATCGCCTCGTTCATCCCGTGGATGGGGAAGGGGCTGTGGGTGTCCCACTTTTCGTAGCCGGCGTCGCGCACTTTTTCCGCGGCGCGCATCAGCTCTTCCGGTCCCTCGAACAGGGCCAGGATTCCGATGATCGGTTTATCGCTCATGACGTCACCCCCTCGGCGGGAGTCGCCTCATCTCCGCCGTGCTGGTCCGCCTTCTTTGTTTCATGGTTCTCGTCGTGGTGGTGATGCACATGCGCCTGGGGCAGAATACCCTTCACCTCTGCCATGGCGATAATGGGCACAAACCTCAGGAACAGCAGGAACACCGCGAAGAATAGGCCGAAACTGCCAACGAACGTCAGAATATCCACATAAGTTGGGACGTAATAATCCCAGGTCGCCGGCAGGAACCCACGGTGCAGGGTCATCACAATCACGAACCGCTCGAACCACATGCCGATGTTGGTGAAGATGGACAGTGCGAACAGCACCGGGATGGAGCGCCGCATGGCCCGGAACCAGAAGAGCTGAGGTACGATCACATTGCAGCTCACCATGATCCAGTAGGCCCAGAAATAGGGGCCGAAGGCACGGTTAATAAAGGCGAAGCGTTCATAAGCGTTGCCGCTGTACCACGCGATGAAGAACTCGGTTGCATAGGCGTAGCCCACCATCATCCCGGTCACCATCATCACCTTGGCCATTTTCTCCAGGGTGTCCACGGTCATATAGTTTTTGACCTGCGGCAGCACGAGCCGCGCCAGGATTGCCAAGGTGAGCACCATGGCGAAGCCGCTGAAGATGGCGCCAGCGACGAAATACGGCGGGAAGATGGTTGTATGCCAGCCCGGCAGGATGGAGGTGGCGAAGTCTGTAGATACCACAGAGTGCACTGACAATACCAGCGGGGTGGAGATCGCCGCCAGCAGGAGGTAGGCGACTTCGTAATGTTGCCACTGGCGGTTGCCGCCGCGCCAACCCAGGGACAGCAGCCCGAACACGGTCTTGCGGATCTTCGTCTTGGCGCGGTCGCGCAGGGTGGCCAGGTCCGGAATCAGGCCGGTATACCAGAACAGCGCCGAGGCGGTGAAATACGTCCCGACCGCGAAAATGTCCCAGAGCAACGGGCTGCGGAAATTGGGCCACATGCCCATCTGGTTGGGCAGCGGGAACATGAAGTAGGCGACCCAGATGCGGCCGACGTGGATGCCCGGAAAGATCCCGGCGCAGATGACGGCGACAATGGTCATGGCCTCGGCGAAACGGTTGATCGAGGTGCGCCATTTCTGCCGGAACAGGAACAGCACGGCTGAGATCAACGTGCCGGCGTGGCCGATCCCCACCCAGAACACGAAGTTCACGATAGCGAAGCCCCAGCCGACCGGGATGTTCAGCCCCCAGACGCCCGTGCCCTCCCAGATGAGGTAGGCCATCATGACCAGCATGTTCATCGCCAGCAGGCCGCTGATCAGAAACGCCACCCACCACCAGATGGGCGTCTCTTTCTTCTCCGCGATCTCGCTGATGTCCCGCGTCACCGCCTTGAACGTGGCCTCGCCTCGCACCAGCGGCGGGTCGGGATCCAGAAGCGGCTTGATCGTTTTCGCTGTTGTACTCACTGGCACTCACCAGGTAGTTATGTTGTCAGCTCTTCAAGAATCCTTAACAGAAAACCCCTAACAGGATGATAGGATAGAAGGATATCAAGGATAACTGATTAAGTAAAAAAGATAAAACAAGTAAAAAAGATAAAAAAGTAAAATACATAAAGAAAGTAACCATGATCGATTATTGTTCGCCTTAATTCTTAATTTCTAATTATTAATTCATTCTTTCATCCTTGATATCCTTGTATCCTATCATCCTGTTGGTTGTATAAGTTTCGGGTTCGGGTTACGGATTTTCGCCAGGTACGAGGTCCGGGGCCGTGTGTTGATCTGAGCCAGGATCTCGTAGTTCCGGTCCTTTTTCTTCTCTTTTCTGACCTTGGCCTCCGGATCAAGGATGTTGCCGAAGCTGATGGCATTCGTCGGGCAGGCCTGCTGGCAGGCGGCTACCACCTCGTCCGTCCTCAGCTCACGCCCCTCGACCTTGGCATGCCGTTTCGCCCGCATAATCCGTTGCAGGCAGTAGGTACATTTCTCCATCACGCCCCGCGACCGCACCGTCACATCCGGGTTCTGCGCCATCTTCACCGTGTCCGGGTACGCCTTGGTGTAGTTGTAGAAGTTGAAACGACGCGCCTTGTAGGGGCAATTGTTGGAGCAGTAGCGTGTGCCGATGCAGCGGTTGTAGGTCATGACGTTGAGGCCTTCCTCGTCATGCACTGTCGCCGCCACCGGGCACACCTGCTCGCAGGGCGCCATCTCGCAGTGCTGGCACGCCACCGGCTGGTAGATCACCTGGGGATCGTTCTCGTCGCCCACGTAGTACCGGTCCATGCGCATCCACTGCATCTCACGCCCGTACGACGCCGGCTCCTTGCCCACCACCGGGATGTTGTTCTCGCTCTGACAGGCGACAGTGCAGGCCCCGCAGCCGATGCAGGCGTTCAGGTCCACCGTCATGCCCCACTGGTTCCCGCTGTCGTAGGTGTGCTCGTCCCACAGGCTCTGCAGGGGCGGTACATGCTCGGCGTGTTGGGCGAATTTCGGGTCGTGGTGGTAGCCCTCCAACGTGTTCTCCAGCGCCAGGGGCCGGCCTTCCATGCTGCCGTGCTCCTGCATGTTCGCCGGCATGTACTGCGATCCCAGCGCTTCCACGTTGATGTCCGGCAGGATGTAGAGCTCGTCGCCGCTACGGAAGCTGAAGGTGTCGAAGCCCACCGTGTTCGCGATACGGCCTGTTTCCTGAAAGCCATAGCCGAGGGGAAGCGTGAGGGAATGGTCGGCGTGGCCGGGCTGAATCCAGACCGGGATCTCCAGCGTCCGTCCGAAGCTGCTGCTCAGCCGCACCATGTGGCCGTTTTTCAGGCCCAGCTCGTTTGCGGTTTTCGGGCTGACCAGCGCCGCGTTGTCCCACGCCAGCTTGGTGATGGGATCGGGCAGCTCCTGCAGCCAGCCGTTGTTGGCGTAGCGGCCGTCGTAGAGGGTGTTGTCCGGGACAAACACCGCCTCGATGCCGCCCTTCTGCGGATCGGGCCAGTGCATGCTCAAGTAGTCTTGCAGATGACCCCGGTTGACACGCAGCCCGGTTGCGGTGTTTGCGGAGCCTTTCCAGAGTCCGTCATGCAGCACCGTTTCCCAGGCCATCCCGCCCGGCAGGTTGTTCCAGGTCTCCTTGACGATGTCGTGGCCGTTGATGGCTTCGTCATCTTCACCGCGCGCCAGGAAGGCGCGGAACTCGACCTCGCTACGGCCGCCGAACAGGGGCGCGATCAGGGGTTGCACGATACCGGCGGTCCCGTCCGAACTGCGCGCATCGCCCCAGGCCTCCATGAAATGCGTCTGCGGGATGTGCCAGGTGCAGAGGTTGGAGGTGGCGTTGGCGTGAGTTCCCAGGTGAATGGTCGTGTCGATGTTCTTCAGTGTTTCGTTCAGCTTGTATTCACCGGGCGCTGTCACGGCGGGATCGCCGCCCAGAAGGACCAGCGTGTTGATGGTTCCGCCGTTGAGCTTGCCTACCAGCGAGCTGAACTCGCTGGAGTTGGACGTGTCGGCGTCGGGCATCGGGTGGAGGGTGACTGTTTTGTCCAGATTGCCCAGCGCTTCGTTGATAGCCAGCGCGAGGGCGTGGACCGGGGCCGGCTGCTTGCGTCCCACCAGCACCGCCGCTTCGCCTCGATGCGCCAGCAGGTCTTCCGCGACAGCGGCGACCCATTTCGGATCCACTTTGGAATCACCGGTACCCGCCTTGTGCGAGGGCAGTTCGGGGAGGTTGAGGCCATGCTTGCGCAGCTCATCAGCCACAGCCGGCAGCAGGCCGGCGATGTTGCCGCTCTTCATGCGCAAACGGTGGTCGGCGGCTGCGCCGGTGACGCTGTACCCGCTCTCGACCACGTACAACCGGTTCATCTCGTGGTGGTCGTCGACCTTGCGCCCCTCGCTGAAACCGAGCGCGTTACGGACATTGTCCGGCTCAGTCATCAGGAAATCGCTGTCTATCGCGAGCAGGGTCTTCGCGTTTTCAAGATGATAGACCGGCTGGAACCGGGGTTCACGGTTCAAGGCCGTGGCGACGCCGGCAAGCTGGTTCTCGTTGCAGACCGGCTCCCGGCAGACCCATTGCGCCCTGGGGTACTTGTTCAGGATTTCACGTTTCAGCCTGCTGAGTGTGGGGGAGTTGGACGGCTGGACCAGGAACGCCAATCCTTCGCCGCCGGCTGTGGCCAGCTCCTCGGCCTTCGTGGTCCAGGCCTCTTTGAACGAGTCCCAGTTGGAACGTTGGCCGTTGTTGAGCACCCATTTGGAACGGTCGGGATCGTACAGGTTGAGGATCTCGCCCTGCATCCACGCATTGGTTCGACCCTTTGATGCTGGATGAAGAGGATTGCCCTCGACCTTGGTCGGCCGGCCCTCATAACTGGTGACCAGGAGGCCGTAAGCCGTTGTTCCGAAAGGCATCAGGGTGGCGTACTGCTCCTCTTCACCCAGCACCATGTACTCGGGCTGGTCCACGTAGGGGACAATCTTCTCGATGGGCTTGCGGCACCCAACAAGCCCGGCCATGGCGAAGGAGGCTCCCATCACGGACAGGAAGCCGCGCCGCGACAGCTTTTGCTCGTCTTCGGCCACGTCAGGCGCGAGATACGGAAACTCGCTTTCAACCCATTTGCGAAACTCGGGGCTGTCGGCCTTCTGCTCCAGGCTGCGCCAGGTTTCCCGCCCCTGCACCGTCTTTTCCGGTTTTATCGATGACATCCGCTGCATACCTCCGGCGGGTTCAGGTTCAGGTCTTCCATCTGTTGCTGCGCCCACTCACCGTGGTTGGCGGGCGGCTCCCAGGTCATGTTGGTGATCTCGGAGGCGGGCCGCAGGTGGGGGGCCGGGTCACGGTGACAGTCCAGGCACCAGCCCATGGACAACGGCTCCACCTGCTGGACCACTTCCATCTGGCGGACGTCGCCGTGACAACTGACACACCCGACCGACGCCCGCATGTGGGCGGAGTGGTCAAAGTAAGCATATTCCGGGGTCTTGTGAATCCGGATCCACTCCAGCGGAACCTGTTCACCCCAGCTCTCCTGGACCAGCATCAGGTTGGGCTTGTCCACCGCCACGAGGGTATGGCAGTTCATGCAGACCTTGGTGGGGGGGACGTTGGCATGGCGAGAATACTCGACCTGGAAATGGCAATACCGGCAGTCCATGCCCATGTCTCCGGCATGCAGCTTGTGACTGTACTGCACCGGCTGGATGGGACGGTAGCCGACATCGAGAAACTTGGGGGAGCCCCAGTACCAGAAGAAAAAAATCACAAAGGCGACGAACAGCACCCCCGCAATGGCCGCGAGCGCCGGAAGGGCGTTGGCTCGCTTCGGAAAGATCTGTGCCACTAGTGCTCCGTTGCATCAGGTATGAACGTTTCTGCTTGTTTCTTGATGAGTCAA
>CAZYOC010000002.1:0-51429 GCA_964648415.1 uncultured bacterium
TTCCAGCCTTCGCTGGAATGAGATCGGTTCCTATTGTGCAACAGCCTGTATAGTGGTTCTTGCAAAGAATCGTACATACAAAGATTCTTAAGTACTTGTTTATTCTGGATTCCTGCTTTCGCAGGAATGACATCATGGGACATTTCATTCGAGAATTGCTATAGCTGCACATCATGCCTGGCGCCCCCCGAAAAGAGGGCGACCCATACGGATCGCCCTTGAATTGCCATCTCTTCGCACAACGCTGTACGTACGTGTCCAATCCGCATCACGCCTTTTCGATGATGATACCTTTTTGCAGGTTGAACTGGTAGTTGATTTCCCCCATGTCGCCGTACCGGTTCTTCGCGATGGCGAGGCGCAGGGCGCGCGGGGTCAGCTTGGTGTCGATGCGGCGCATCCGTTCGGTGCCGTGGACGTTTTCCCGCAGCATCAACGCCGTATCCGCACTGAACTCCAGTTCGCCGGACTCCTTCAGATCCTTCAGGCTCGGCTCTTCGTAGCCCTCACGCGTCAGCGACGACACCACCACCACCGGGCTTTCCAGACGGAACGCCATGTCACGCAGCTGCCCGACCAGACCGGACACGATGTGCTCGAAGTTGATCTTGTCGTCCACGTTGGATGCCCAGCGCTGCAGGTAGTCCACGATCACCAGCGCCTGTTTGGACTTGGTGCGGTTCATGGTCTGGCGGCACATGGATTCGAGTTGGGGGACGTCCAGCGTGGCGGTGCCTTCCACGAAGTGCAGGAGCGCCAACTGGTCCTTGTACTCCTTGTACACTTCCTGCAGTTCTTCGTAGTCGTCGTCGGTATAGCGGCCGTCGGCGTATTTCTTCATCACCAGGCCGCCCTTCTGGCAGAAGATCTTCAGGGTCAAGCGCCAGAGGACTTCGTCGAAGCTGACGAACACCACCGGGGTGCCGTTCTCCACGACGTACGTTGCGACCTGGAGCATGAAAGTGGTTTTTCCGAGTCCCGGACGGCCGGCGATGATATGCAGCGCCGGCTGCAAACCACCCAGCATTTCGTCGAGCACCGGGAAGCCGGTAAGCACACCGCTGCCCCCGCCCCGTCGTTTTTCCAGGTCGGCGACAATCTGCGGGAACAGTGTGGCCACGGACAGCGACCGGTCGGTGCGAAAATCCTTCAGCAGCGCATTGGCCAGGTTGATCTGCTTGGTCATGTGCTCGATGATGGTTTCCGATTTGGTCTTGGAGTCCATCAGGTCGTCACGAATGATGGTGGGCAGCGCGGCCAGTTGCCGTTTCTGCCACAGGTCAACCAGCTTGCGGGCGACCTCGAGGTGTTCCATCGCCGGGCTCCAGCCTTCCACGCTGGGCATCTCGGCGTTTTCCTCCATCGCCGCCTCGATCGCGTTGCACATCTGAGCATGTTCTGTAGAGTAGAACACGTCCGAAGAGATAATCCCGCGAACATCGAAGTAAGCCTTGGGTTTGACCGCCATGGCGGCCAGCAATGCCCGTTCGGCTTCCAGGTCCACGTGTTGCTTCTGGTCTTCGGTCATCGTCGCATGCTCTTGCATCTCTCGTCTCCACGTTGGTCACCCTGAACCTGCTGCTGCGCCCCGTTTTCCATGAATCCGGCCCGGCGCCTCAGTTCCAATTTCCCTAACCAACTATGGTACGTTCTCACTTGCGCAAGGTCAAGACGAAAAACCGAAGCATCTCCCCTTTATCGCACAGACTACCATTCGAGCCTCCCTATGTAGTTACTGGTGGATCGTTCATAGCACGTGAAACGATCCACCGGTGTACGCAGCCCTCATTCGAGGTAATCACAGGTGTTTTCGGCTTGTCCCCACTGCAGGGAGCCGGTATTTTGCAATGAAGGCTTTTGCTGTTTCCTGCAGCACCTGCAAATTCCTGCTGCACTTACAAAGGTTGTTCCATGGACGCATCACACTCCGGCCCCGCCGACCTGCACCAGCCCACAGAACTGATCCGCTTCTCCGTTGAGCAGGCCGGATTCGCCATCTTCTGGATCGATCCGGAAGGCCATTTTCTGTATGTGAACCGGAAAGCGTGTGAATCGCTTGGCTACTCACGAGACGAGCTGCTGGGGATGAGCGTCCATGACTTGGATCCCAACTATCCCATCGGACGCCGGAAGCAACATTGGGAGGAATTCAAAACGCAGGGTGTGATGACGTTTGAAACACTGCACACTCGCAAGGATGGAACGTCCTTCCCGGTACTTGTCACCAACCAGTATTTGCGATTCCAGGACCAGGAGATCGAATTCGCCTTTGCGGTGGACATCACACAGCAGCATAAGGTTGAAAAAGCCCTGCGTGGGAGTGAGATGGAACTGCGGCAGGCGCAGCATGTGGCCAAAATCGGTTCCTGGCGCTTCGATCTGACAGAAGGCACGGTGACTGCTTCGGATGAATCAAAGCGGATCTATGGGTTGGGTGAAAAGGAGTTCACCATTCGCGCCGTTCAGGAAATCCCGTTGCCGGAATACCGGCAGGTGATGGACAAAGCGCTGCATGATCTTGTCTATGAAGGCAAGCCCTATGACATCGAATTCAAGATCAAACGCCCCTCCGATGGAGAAATCCTCGATATCCATTCCATGGCGCAATACCACAAGGACTCCAACGCGGTCATCGGCACCATTCAAGATATCACCGATCGGAAGCGGGCGGAGCAGGCGGTGATGGACAGCGAGGAAAAACACGCCGCCCTCTCCCGCGCTACAATGGAAGCTGTCTTCATCATCGACAACGGTATCTGTATAGAAACCAATCAGGCGGCGTGCGAACTGTTCGGCTATGAGTACGAAGAAGTGATTGGACGTTTCGGTACGGACATCATCGCGGATAAGTCCAAAGAACTGGTTCGCCGCAATATGCTGTCGGGGGATAAAAAGCGCTACGAAGCCCTGGCGCTGCGAAAGGATGGCAGCGAGTTCTGGGTGGAAATCAAGGGAAAATCGTACGAATACCGTGGTAAAATGGTACGCGCCACCGCTATCCGCGATATTTCCGACCGTAAACAGGCGGAACAGGCGCTCCGCGCCAGTGAAGAAAAATACCGCCGTGTGCTGGACAATTCGCTCGAAGGCATCTTTATCCATCAGGACGATAAGGTCCGGTACTGCAACCTCCGGTTTGCGCAAATGCTGGGCTACGACACGGTTGATCCGGTCATTGGCATGGATCTGTACGACATTGTCAGCCCACGCGACAAGCAGCGAGTCTCGCGTGAAATCGCATCCCGGGATCTCGGTAAGAAGGAGACCTCCCATTACTCTTTCCGCATTCTCCGGCAAGACGGCAGCGAGCTGGAGATCGAATCCCTGGTGACCACCATTGAATACGAAGGCCGGCGGGCGTACCAGGGCGTATTCCGGGATCAAAGTGAACAACGAAAACTGGAGGAACAGCTTCGCCAGGCGATCAAAATGGAATCCATCGGCCGCCTGGCGGGCGGCATCGCCCATGACTTCAACAACCTGCTGACCGCAATCTCCGGCAATGCTGAGCTGGTCATGTTGACTCTCAGCGATAACGATCCCATCGCCAGCGACATCCAGGAGATCATCGACACCACCAGTCGCGCCGGCGATCTGACCCGTCAATTGCTCACCTTCAGCCGGAAGCAGATTACAAAACCACGCACCCTGAACCTGAACAGCGTTTTGGGGAACTTCGAGCGCCTGCTGCGACGCACCATCGGTGAAGACATCAGCCTGACCCTGGACCGTGCTCCCGGGCTTTGGAACATCCATATCGATCCCTCCCAGACCGAGCAGGTGCTGATGAACCTCGTGGTAAACGCCCGCGACGCCATGCCCGACGGCGGCGAGCTGCATATTGTTACGGAGAACTGCACCTTGGAAGGCGACATCAGCCCCATCGAAGGAGCCGCTCTGTCCGGAAGATTTGTCAGCATCACGGTCGCGGACACCGGGATTGGTATGGACGTCGCTACTCTGGAACGCATATTCGAGCCGTTCTACACGACCAAGGAAAGCGGCAGGGGTACGGGACTGGGCCTGTCCACCGTCTATGGCATTATCAAACAAAACGAGGGCCATGTCGTGGTGGACAGCGATCCTGGCCGGGGAACCACCTTCCGCATCTACTTCCCCATGATTGAAGCGGAAGTGACTGAATCGGTTGAGCAAAGGCTGGAGATCGAAAAACTACGCGGCCACGAAACCATCCTGGTGGTGGAGGATGACGTGAGGGTGCGTGACACCGCGGTTCGCGCGCTGCATCGTTTTGGCTATAATGTGCATACTGCGGTTTCCGGAGCGGACGCCCTGCTGATGCTGGACCGGAAGACGGTCGAGCCACACCTGATCCTGACCGATATCATCATGCCCAACATGAACGGCGACGAGTTCGCTCAGCGAGCCGAACAGCAGGGCTATGCCGGACCGATTCTCTTCATGTCCGGGTACACGGAATCGGACCGGCGCTCCTACACCATCTCCCTCGGCGGACGTCCCTTCCTGCAAAAACCATTCAAACCTCTCGAGCTGGTCTCCCTGGTGCGCGATATTCTGGATGAATAGCCGCATTCGCTTTTACCTCGCCTCACCTGATCCACCTCTTTGATTCTGATTTGTGGCCCCGACGGCTCAAAGCAACCGAAACTCCCGGGCCGTGTCGAATCGTTAGCCCGGATATTTCACGAATGAACCACGGCAGTGGTTCTCTGCCATAGCCCAAGGTACGCGCCGTCCGTTTGGCGCGCACCTTGGGAGACAGGTTTACCAGATCCTGCAACCCGGCAGCGGGTTGCATAAAACGAAAACAGACTGTCGTCATGTGATTCAAAGCCGAAAACCCATTAAGCCGATTCTATGTAAAGGGTTAAGTTGACGAAACATGAATACTCGTGAAATATCCGGGAGCGTCGTTTGCGGCGATCCGACACACCCTCCATGTCAACACTCTCACTGTCACGTCGCCAGCACACACAGACGTGCTTCACGACTCGACAGCCCCCAGATGGCGTCAGAACACAGGTTCAGGCTTCAAAAATCGAGTTCTTCCTCCCCCGAGAGACTAAACTACCTGATTACAATGATTTATAACGATACGCATTCTGTGTTTCGTACGCAATTCGTATCGTTTCCATCCCTTTCCAATGCTCTCGAAGCGTTTCCATCCGCTTCGCTTGATGTGCGTATGGCAATTCCCCTTATTGATAAACAAGCGGACGGCGGGAAGCTGGACAGTATTTCGCAGCCGTTCAGAGTGCTGACAAACAAGATGGTGACGACGCCATGAAGAAACGGATCGCACTACAAGGCATGTCCCGGGTGAATCGGCTGGTGCTGAGCCGGCTGATGGAAGATCAGAACGCGGATATTGTTGCGATCAATTCAACCGCCGAATCGGATACTCTGGCTTACCTGCTGAAGCATGAGCGTCAGCCGTCAGATTTCTCGAAGATGTTTCATGGCAACAATGGTGTACTGGAATGCAATGGTACGAAAGTCATGATGGCGAACACCCCGAGAATCGAAAAGGCCCCGTGGGAGAGCCTTGGTATTGACGTCGTCATTAACGCATGGGAGGGTGACACGCCGGAAGAGGCGAGCCCGCGGGCGCATCTGGACGCAGGCGCGGGTCAGGTGCTGAGCATTGGTGAAAGCCGCGAAGCAGACATCCTGATTGGTCCGGGGATCAACGATGAGGATTATGACCCGGACCATCACCGTGTGATCGTCTTACCGGAAACCATAGCCCTGTCAGCGGCCACGGTGCTGTACGCCATCGAGACAGCCTTTGGGATTGAAACCGCTACATTTACCGGCGTACACGCCATCACCGAAAACGGTCATCCGACAGATATGCCGGCGTCACCGCGCCACGTGGGACGGTCGGCGATTGAAAACCTGATTCCGGCGGCGGAAGACCCCCTGCAGGCCATTTCCAGCATGCTGCCTCATCTCGACGGCAAGGTCAGCGGAATGTACTTTTCAGCTCCAATTGCTTACGGGGGCATGCTTAACCTGACCGTGCAAACCGAGCAGGCCACGACGGTCGAAAAGGTGCTTCAGCAGTTCGCCAGGCTTTCCGGCACAATGGAATACAACGAACAACTGCAGGTGTCCGAAGAATCCTTCGTGTCCTCGGATGTGGCGGACACGGGACGCTTTATCGTGATCGACAGAAACGCCGTCCAGATGAGGGGAAAATATTCGATCCAAATCCTGGCCTGGATCGATCCGGACTGGGGCTATGCGGGACAAGCGGTTAGTCTGTTGAACAGCCTTTAGCAGAAGAAGTGTCAAGAACGATTCATACCGGAATCGTTTTCATATACCAGCACATGGGAGGAAGCACATGGAACAGCAGATGATTGAACAAAACGTGGTTGACAACTTTGAACTGCCGAACCGCGATACCATGCGACGCGACCTGAGGCGCTGGCGCCGGTGGCTGGACGAGGTACAGGAACGTCTGCCCTGGTCCAATACGAAGAAACGTGACGATGTGATCAGCGCCGCCAAATTGATCCGTAAAATGGTAGCGGAAACCTGGATTCACCTCCAGGCCAACCACGCCAACGGCGACGACCCGCATTGCCCTTACGCCATCCGGGCGTACCGGTCCTACAGGATGCTCAAGAAGTACGGGAAACCCCTGAGAAAAAAGCAGGAGAAGCGGTTAACGGATCTCAAACAGATACCTGAAGCAGCGTAACCGCAACCAATCTGCACCTGCATTGAAAAGGAGGCGATTGCAACATGTCACGCGATCTACTGGAAAAGAACTGGGAAATCGTCAGGAACCGGCTCAGGGAAAAATGGGAGAAACTCTCCGAGTCCGATGTCACCACGATCAACGGCGACTACAACCAACTGTCCGGTGTCCTGCAGGACAAGTACGGCGCCTACAAGGAGGATGTCAACGCCGAGATCAACCAGTGGCTGAACGACATGCTCAGCGGTCCGCCGGGACAACGACAGACGGAATAAGCCATACATACTATTCCCTCTCCCGGGCGTCTCCAGTTTAAGGTGGAGACGCTCGCCCTCTCTCATTCCCGCCTTCCAGACTGTCCCAGAATGCGAGAGGAATCTCATTCCAGCGAAGGCTGGAATCCAGTCATGTTAATATACTACAACATGTTAACCATGAAAACCAAACGTTGAACACAACTTTGATGCTGAATTGCTAACATTATATTTTCTTGCACCTTGCCTGGATTCCAGCCTTCGCTGGAATGAGAGCGGTTTTTATTTTGATACAGACTGCTACGCGGGAATGAGAGCCATAGGACATTCTGATACAGTCTGTTCCGGGGGAATGTACTCCCCCGGCCATTTTGATACAGTCTTTTCCGCAGGAATGTCACTCGTGGTGTCATTCTGAGAGGTCCATTCGCTTACTACATTGCGATCCTCAAGTGACTTTTTTTCTGCACCGCCCCCCTTGCCTTTCATCATCGCCGGAGCCCATTTTCCCCATGCGACTTTGCACAACATTTTTCCGGAGGGATACACATGAAGAGGCTTTTCAGCGTGATCGTGATCGCAATCGCCCTGCTCCTGCTGGGCTGTGGTGGCCAGGGAGATGTCTGGTTCGACGGCGGCTTCGACCAGGCCAAATCACAGGCCATGGCCGATGGCAAGCTGATCGCGATTGATTTCTACTCGCCTACGTGAGGCCCGTGCAAACTGCTGGATCAGCAGTTCTTCAACAATCCCGACTACAACGAGTTCCTCACCTCCAACTTTGTCCTGTTCCACACGGACAGCCATACCGAAGAAGGCAAGAAAGTCTTTGAAGCCTACAATGTACGCGGTACGCCGCAGGTGGTGGTCATCCAGGCCGACGGCGAAGAGGTCGACCGTTTCATCGGCTATGCCGGCGACCCCTCTGCACCCAAATCCGAGCTGGAGCGTATTCTGGCAGGCGAAAACACGCTACAAAGCCTGAAGCAGGCGTATGAGGAGAACCCGGACGACCCCACGGCCGCGGCGAGGCTCGCCAAGTGGTATCTCAGTAAATACCAGTGGGATCAGGTGCCGGCGTACATCACCGTCATCCTGGAAAACGAGGAAGCTGCGAAAGAGGCGACTGGCGCCTTCGGTATGGAAGGGCAAGAAGTGTCTGCTTATGAGTTCGCCCGGGCGCTAGAGGGTTATCAATCTCCTGAAAGGGCGGCCGCCTTCTTCGAAGAGTTCCCGAAAAGTGAATTGGACGACGATGTGCTTTCGCTGCTCGCCCGGCATCTGCGAGATATGAAGCAGCGCACCCAGACGCTGAAAATCTTCGAAGACATTCAGACCACTCATCCCAGCAACTACAATGCGTTCGCGTATGTCGTGCGCCACTTCGGCGATCTGCGGACTGAAACAGACGCCTATGGACCAGCGGAAGGCCTGCGCTACGCGGAACCCATGTTCGAGCAGTTCGGCGCTGAGCTGGAGACCAATGACCGGCAAAGCCTGGCCACGATCTTCCTCGCGGCAAACAAGCCTGACAAGGCGCTGGAGGTCTTCGGTCCCGACTACGCTGCCGGGTTGATTGATGAGAAGGATGCCAATGGCCTGAATGGGTACGCCTGGTACTGGGCGCTGAAAGGCGAGAACCTGTCGAACGCGTTGCATGCGGCTCAGAAAGCGGTGGAGTTCGCGCCTGAAGACGCCAATATCTGGGACACGCTGTCCATGGTCTACTGGCGCATGGGCAACCATCAGGAAGCGATCCAGGCGGAGATGCGGGCGCTGGAGTTGAACCCCGACGCAAGCGAGAACTTCCAGAAGCGGATCGACGACATCCGTGCGGACATGGAAACACAAGAGGGCGAAGCGGCGTAGCTGGACAAACCTGGCGAGGGCGACGGTCACCCGAGGACTTAGCCTGAACTGTGTTGAGTCAGATCCCCAGCACAAACAGACGCGTTTTACGACCTGACACGACCTCTACGCAAGACTGAAGCAGCACCATCGACGGGCAGAAAGAAGATTATTCCGCAAGGGGCAACGTGATTGTAAACGTTGTCCCTTTTTCCATTTCGCTGTCCAGACGGATACTTCCGCCAACGTTATCAATCATCTGGCGACAAATCCACAACCCGAGTCCGGTGCCGCGCGGCGCTTCCGGATCGTCGGTGCTTTCGTTTTGTGAAGGCTTGGTGGAATAGAACGGTTCGAAGATCTGCTCACGGTTTTCTTCGGGAATCCCGGGCCCGTTGTCCTCGATTTCCAGCACGGCATGGTTGTCGGCAACACGTGTCGTAATGCGTACCGAAGCTTCATTCTGGGCGTACATCGCATCAATGGCGTTGCGGAGCAGATTCTGGACCACCTGGCTCATGTCGCCCGGAACCATCCGGATCCACAGTGGTTCAGGGTGCAGCTCAATGTCTTTTTCAATGCGATGCTTGAAGGTCAAGTCGGCCTGGAAGAAATCGAGTTCGCGACGGATCAGGTCATTCAGGTCGAAGCGCACAGCTTTGTCGCTGCTGTCCGCCCGGCTCTTCTCCAGCAGGGAGCTGATCATTTTGTCCAGTGTTTCATGCGACAGTTCGATGTACTCCACCGCCATTTCCAAGCGTTTTTCCATGCGGCTGAAAATGGTCAGTTTCTCCTCCTGGCTGAGGCCCTCCTGGTTGAGCCTGGTCAGGCTGTCGGTAATCATGCGTGCGCTCATTACAGCAGACGAGAGCGGGTTCTTCAGGTTGTGAACGATCCCCTGCACAAGCTGGCCGAACACCGCCTTACGTTCGCTGCGCACCAGGTCGCGGGTCCGTTCTTCCAGCATCTGCTCCAGCCGCTCGTTGTAGTGGCGGATGGTTTTCTGCTGTTCGATGATCTTGAGCTGGTTGCGGATGCGGGCCAGGACTTCCGGGGCCTGGAAGGGTTTGGTGATGTAGTCCACCGCGCCAAGACTGAAACCGCGCACCTTGTCTTCCACTTCATTCTTCGCGGTGAGAAAAATGACCGGAATGTCGCGGGTGGCGGGGTTCTCCTTCAAACGGCGGCACACCTCGAACCCGTCCATCTCCGGCATCATAATGTCCAGCAGGATGATATCCACCTGCCGCTCTTTGAGATGCTCCAGCACAGCATGCCCGCTGGTGGCGAAATGGATGTCGAATCCCTCATCCGCCAGGATGGAGAACAGAAGCTGGACATTCTTCATCACATCATCGACAATCAATACCGATGACGATGAAGGCTGGTCGTTGGCTGTGTTTAGAGACAGGGTGTCGGACGCCATCGTCTTGTGCGCAATCGTGGTGTGTGCCGTCAGCTCAACGGAGATACATAGGTCGAAATATTTTGCTTGACCCAATGACAAAGATAAGGCGAGGAATACGCTGAAGAAAACGGCGCAGAGCAGACTGTCGCAGAATGTGAGAGGTATCTCATCCCAGCGAAGGCTGGGATCCAGTCATGTTTATATACTACAAGATGTTAACTATGAAAAGACCCTATTGAACACTACAGTGGTTCTGAATTGCTAACATGTTATATTCTTGCACCTTGCCTGGATTCCAGCCTTCGCTGGAATGAGAGCTGTTCCTATTGTGATACAGTCTGAGAGGCAGGTATCTGAGAATTCCTTTCAGAATCATGTCATCCCAGCCCCACATGTCATCCCAGGCCGCACGTCATCCCAGCCCACACATGTCATCCCCAGCGAAGGCGGGGATCTCCTCCGGTTCCAGGCGGATCTGCAAGCATCAGAATTGAGTCATCATGTCACTATTCAACGATGAATTGGACATTATCGATGTACCACTCAATTGCGCTGCCTTGCTCAAAATAAAACCACTCAAAGGCGATCCGAAAATCTCGCGCCACTCCGCAATACTCGCTGATATCAATCGAAATCTGGTTCCAGTCCGCCTGCTGGATGGGCGTTTCCCATACCGTTTCCGTATGCTCTTGATTTGCCTGCACGTAGACCCGAACAAAGTTGGTATCCGTAGTGGCGTCAGTTCCCATTTTCGAGAAGAAGTTCAGGGTTCCGGATGAATAGGGATACAGATCAAAGCCCTTCATGATGGTGGCGCTGCCGCGTCGATTACCGGCCGCATGATCGATGCTGGAATACTCCGCGCCGATGCAGTAATTGCTGACATACGCCACGCTGCTGTCAAACACCTCCCAGCTCAGCAGTTTCCAATCTGTCGGCTCGGTATCGAATTGATCGGCAAACAGCTCGCGCGGCGGGCCGTCATAGCCGCCGGGCTCCTCGCTGTCGCTGTTGTTTCCGACTAAGGCGCCGTCCTCTTCCCCCCCGCAGACAACCAGGAACAGCAGGCAGAGAAGCGGCGCCATCCAACAGGGGCGTTGATACTGTGACATGTCACCCTTTACGCAGGTCAGGTTTATTAGCTATATAATGAAACTGCCGGGTGAATAAAAACGGCTCCTCGCTGCTTCAGGAGGAGCCGAGTCGCTTCATGCGATTGTTAGTCAGCAAATGCCCCGGGTTCGTTCATCGGCGCGGTCCAGTAATCCTTCCGCCTTGGCCGGCTTGGTTTTATCCAGATAGGCCAGCGTCCTTCGCAAATCATCCGCCAGCATCTCCGCCAGGTCATGGCTGAAGCCTTCACGCACCACCACCCGCAACACAGCCTCGTCGGTGACGTTGTCCGGCAGCGTATAGGCCGGGACAATCCAGCCCCGCTCGCGCAACTTCTCCGAGATGTGGAACACGTTGAAATCACTGGTGTCTTTCAGACGGAACACGGACACAGGCAGAGAACGGTTGTCGCTGAGAAGCTCAAAACGGTCCAGCTCTCGAATGTGGTCGTCGAGCCAGTCGGTCACATTCATCAGGGTCTTCATGATGCGCGTATAGCCGTCGCGCCCCAGCCGCAGGAAGTTGTAATACTGGGCGATGATATGGCTGCTGCCGCGTGAGAAGTTCAGGTTGAAGGTGGGCAGGTCGCCGCCAAGATAGTTCACATGAAAAACGAGATCCTCCGGCAGATCCTTCTCTTCTCGCCAGAGCACCCACCCGACGCCGGGATAGACCAGCCCGAACTTATGGCCGGAGACATTGATGGATTTCACCCTTTCGTTGCGGAAATCCCAAGGCAGATCCGGCTGGGTGAAGGGGGCGACAAACCCTCCGCTGGCGGCGTCCACATGCACCGGGATGTTCAGCCCGCGCTCCTTTTCCACGTCGTCGAGCGCTTCGCAGATCTCCTTGACCGGTTCAAATTCCCCGGTAAAGGTCGAGCCGAGGATCGCCACCACCGCGATGGTGTTCTCGTCGACATACTCCTTGACCTCATCGGGCGTGATGATGTATTTGCCGTGCTCCATGGGGATCAGCCGCGGCTCCACCTCGAAGTAGCGGGCGAACTTATCCCACACCACCTGCACATCGATGCCCATCACGATATTCGGCTTGTCGGTCGGTTTTCCTTCCGCCTGACGCCGCTGCTTCCAGTTCCACTTGGCGGCCAACCCGGCCAGCATGATCGCCTCCGACGAACCAATCGCGGCCGTACCCACCGATTTTGATGTCGTTGGCGAGTTGAACAACCGCGCCAGCATACTCACACACCGGTCCTGGATCACCATCGTCTGAGGGTATTCTTCCTGATCGACGAAATTCTTGTTCAGGCTCTCCACGATGAGCTTCTCCGCCTCCGGCTCCATCCAGGTGGTCACAAAGCTGGCGAGGTTCAGCTTGGGATTGCCATCCAGGTTCAACTCGTCATGAATCAACTGGTAGGCGACATTGGCGGGCATGGAAGAAGCCGGCAATTCAAACTTGGGGATCGGCTCATCAAAATACCGTGCGCCGTAGGTGGAATCGCTGTGAGTGGTTAACTTGTCGGGAATGTCGGTGTGCTTCGTCTCCCGTGAGATCATGAGTACGTCTCCCTGTGATGTTGAGGTTGACCGGAGTGTCCGAGAAGTGTACGATGATAGCTTCCGAGTATTCAATCGCAATGAAGACTTTTTCGCCTTATTTTGAGGTGACCCGAGCCCACAGACGGAGATCGACATGAAGGTGTTTCGGCTGCTTCCGCTATTCCTGCTTCCTGGCTTGCTGTTTTCCGGCGGCTGCGACCTGTTCGGCGATGATGACGATGGCGGTGGTGAGGGCGACGGTGTCCTCCTCCCCTTCGAGGTCATCTTCCCCGACCGGCATATCAGTTACGGCCAGAGCGTCGGGCCGCGGCATGACGGCATCCACGCCAACACCTACGATCTCTTCTTTGACGAAACCTATGACGCAACTTCCTTTATCGGCGGCGAATACGCCTACCTCGTCTCCGGACGCGGTGTGCTGCCCTTTGTGATCGAGGGAACCCTGGTACAGAACGGGTCCAGCGTGGTCGTGGGCATGTTCGGCTATCCGCAGGAGGGCGACGGCGCGGAACTCACCGGCACCATCATCTGGCGCGAAGAAGACGCCTGGCCCATGTTCTCACCGAACCAGGTCGGCGAACTGCCCGACGACCTCTACTCCCAACTGCAGCGCATCGGTACGGAGAATTGGGGAATCGATTCCACCGACACGCTTGAATTCGTGGTGCTGGGCCGTAACGAAAATGCCGCCCTGATCTGGCTCGCACAACAGGCGCCGGACAGTATCTCCAACGACAGCACGTTCAGCTTTGACGCGCCCAAGATCAAGATGGGACCTGTGCTGAACCTGGAGGACGAATACAGTCTCGAACGGACGTTCGAGGTGGAAGGCGGGATCGATTACGACGCCATCGACCGGGTGGATTTCAGCGGTGACCGTCTCCCGAACCTGGTCAGCATCAAGCTGCTCGGCGCCGGCGCGCCGGTCTACGCTTACGTGAGAGCGCCGGAAGACATGAAATGGTACTGGGTCGGCCAGATTAACTAATTGTTCGTTTCATAGTCAAAGTGATATTTGCCCTGGGCAGCTTGATGCGAGACCCTTGGATAACAATTCACCCATTGCTATGAACGAATCGCCCACTTCTGTCACTCTTTACTGGTCGCTGCCCGGGTTTATACTGGAACTGTAATTGCTTACCGACTCTTAGTTTAGACCCGGGCAGCGATGAACGACTATGACTTCACGACTCGTTTGAGTTCATTGTTGGGGGTGATAGGTAGTCTTGCTGCAAGCGTCAAGCTGCCCGGGCCAAATACCATAGAATCCATCAAATCAGGTAAACGGCGCACTAACACGCGAGGCGCTCATGTCCCTGAAGGGATGCATCGACCTGCATTGCCACACCACCGCTTCCGATGGGAGCCTGTCCCCTCGCGAATTGGTGCGTAAGGCGGCGAGATTGGGACTGGAAGCCGTGGCCATCACCGACCATGACACCATCGCAGGTGTTGACGAAGGAATGCATGCGGGTCGTGACTACGGAATCGAGGTCGTGCCGGGCGTGGAGATCTCCACCGGGATCGACACGTTCACTCCCCACCTGCTGGGCTATTTCATCGACCCCGCCTCCGCGCCGCTTCGGGAAGCGTTGGACCGGATGAAACAGTATCGCGATGAACGTAACCCCAGACTCATCGCCAGGCTGAACGAACTCGGCATTCCCATCACCCTTGAACAGGTGCGCAGGCAGGCCGGCGGCGAGTTGATCGGACGGCCGCATTTTGCGCGGGTGCTGGTCAACCTGGGCGCGGCCAAGACCGTGCAGGACGCATTCGACCGTTACCTGGGCTCTGCGGGATCAGCATACATCCAAAAAAAGAGGATGCCGGCAGACGAAGCGGTGCGGGCCATCCTCGACGGCCGGGGGGCGCCGGTGCTGGCGCATCCCTTCACTCTCACCCGTCACGGGGCTGACCTCGAGAACATCCTCAAACCCCTGCTGGATGCCGGCTTGAAAGGCCTCGAAGTCTACTACCCGGATCATACGGAGGAGGAGACTCACACCTTCCAGCGACTGGCGGACCGGCTGGGCCTGGTGAAAACCGGGGGCAGCGACTTCCACGGCTCCGCAAAACCGGAGATCAAACTCGGGACCGGTTTGGGCGGTGATTGGTGTATCAAGGTCAACATACTTCCAGCACTGCGAAGTTTGGTAGTCTGAAATCGAAGCCGGTCGTGAAACTTTTCTTGCGGGAATTCAACGTGGCCTGATCAGCCGGCAAATGCGCAACAAGTTTCCACAAAACAGTTGGGCGGTGACTGAGACAGGCTACCCGCTTGAATCACAACTTGAGAACGCCGAGAAGTGGACTTATCATGGCTATCCAATGCCTGAAAGCGATCCTTTTCGTGAGGTCGTCAAAGAAAAGTGGGACAGATCATGAGTCATTTTAAGATAGATTTTGACTGGATATCCAAGTTTCATGGGCCAGAAGTGGGAAAAGCTACATTTGCAGAAATTACTATTACTATAGACGACGTTACGATTACAGAAGTTTACGATAAAAATGCAAAGACAGTCCGTTCAGGCATATATGTTTCGGCATACACGCTCGCGAAATGGCTTGCTTATAATTATTGGCGGCTTCGCTGGGAACCAAAACGTTATTCAAGTGACTGGAAAATGAGTCATAGAATTGGAGCTGCTGGTGATGGGTATCTCTGGCCCAATATTTCTATTTACAGTGATGGCGGATCCATTATTTTTGAGTCAGAAAACAACTCTGACTCCACGCAAGCGGTTCGGTATTTGCATCAGTTTACAAAATATATCGCAACAGATACTTTCGAATCAGAAATCGACGAGTTTATAACTAATGTGCTTCGCAGGATAGATAGTATGGGAATCAAAGAAGATGAGCTGTACATGACCTGGAAAGATCTAATAGAGGAAAAAAATAACTATGATTTGAAGGAGTGGCGTAAACTAGAAGCAATTATGGGCTATGATCCGGATGAAGCACCTTCCGAGTCTATTGTAAAATTGCTTCAGAAATCCGATGAATTTGGAAAAGATGCTATTTTTGAGCTGGCCGCTGAATATAATGTTCGTATTTATGACGAACTAGATAATTTAGAAATTGATAAATTACACAACAAACCCATCATATATCTTAACGATTACAGAAACATGGCAGATTTAATAAATAATGATACAAGTCGATATAAGATTCCATGGCTAAAAGGCGAAAAGGCTGCACAACTCCTAAGAGGATACTGGAAAATAGGTAATGATCCGATAGATAACACGCAAATAGTGAAACTTCTAAATATAGAGGAAAATATCTTGGACGAGCCACACCCCAATGATCGGGACAAATTCAATATAGGTTTGCGCAATGGCCATCCAGGCGGGTTTACTACATTTCTTAAAAGTCCATTTGCTGAAAACAGGAGGTTTGCGCTGATGCGAATTCTTGCCGATCATCTTGTCGCACCGGACGATGATCGACTTTTGCCGGCAGTCACTGCAAGTACGGAACGGCAAAAATTTCAACGTGCGTTTGCAAGAGAAATCCTTTGCCCGATCGAACAGCTTAAGAGTGATTTAGACCTGAATAGTAACAATAGTTTTCCCGATGATGACATGATTGACACCGTCGCCCGGAAATATGCCGTTTCACCGCGGCTTATTGAAACGGTGCTTGTCAACAAAGGATTCCGTCCCGGCAACTGATTTGCAAGTTCCTTCTCTTCCTTCAACATGATACCAAGTATTCAGGTTACTCACTGTTCCGCAAGGATCATAGGTCTGTGTTCCGAACCGACTCCGCATCATGTCAATGGCTGATCTTTGGCGAGGTTGTCTGGCCCGGATATAGTAATTCTCGAATGACATCATGGGACATTGTTTTCGAGAGACCCTATAAACCCGGGCAGCGATCAAGCATCTGTACCAGCAGCATCAAGAGGGTTTCATTGGTATGGGTTACGTGAAGTCCGGCTGCTCACAACAAACTGCCTGGGGCAAATGCAAACCGGGCCATGCCACCTGTTTCGCGAACTATCCCGGTTAGAAACGATACCCAAGATTGACCGCGATTCGCTGGTGGGTTTCAGCCGAGCGTGAGGGCGGTGAATAAGCGTACCAGAACTCCAACGGCCCCAGGATGGTATCCAGCGCAAAACCGCCCGCCCAGGAATGCACCAGGTCTTCTTTGACCGGTTTCCAGGTCTCATCGTCGCTGAACGCCACGATATCGTACCGCGCCAGCAGGTAAGCATCGGCGACGTACCGGCTGATCAGGTCGAAACGCAGCTCGCCGGTGGCGTGGATGAAGCGAAGGCCGGTAAAGCGGTCCGGGGCGAACGCCGGGAACTCGGTCAGCCCGCCGATGCGGAACCGGTGGGTGAACGGCGTGGTCAGGTCCGCCACGCCGCTGTTCCAACCCAGGCGGAGCACATAGCGGGGAACCAGCGGCAGTACGGCTTCCGCATTAAAGCGAACCCGATTGAATGACCGGTCGCCGCCCAGTTCTTGCAGGTAGCTATGATAGATGATGCCGATGGCGACACCTTCTGTCGGAAACGGTTGCCGGTCCTCGGTATCCAGACGGGCTTCCAGATGAACTCCTGAAAGGTAATCGTCCTGCAAAGCACCGGCGCCGTAGAGCTCCACGTATTCATAGAAGACACCGCCCTCCAGCTTACCCCAGGTTTGCAGGTTAAACAGGGCGTCAAAGTCGGCCGACGAGCTGCGCACATCCACTGTCCGCAACACCTCACCCTCGAAATCGTAGATGTCCTGCTCCCGGAGGTGATAATCACCGCCAAATTCCCAGCCGAGGTAGGTTTTCGCCAGGCGGTCCACCCGGAAATTCACGAGGTACTTCTGATCACGAGCGCCATATGCGGCTTTGAGCGACACCTCTTCCCCCTGCTTCAGCAGGTTCGGCGTGGCGACAAACTGGGCGAAGTAGCGGGCTTTGCGGTCCGTATCAAACCCCAATCCAATACCCAGCTTGGGGAACTGCGCCGGCTCCAGCAGCAGGTGGACAACCACGCCTCCTTCCGGGACCGGCTCGAGGTAGGAATAGACGACTGAATAGCGACCGGTGGCGTGCAGCTGGGTCACGGTGGCCATCAGTTCGGACCGCCGCAACGGTTGCCCGTGACGAACGCCGACCTCCCGCATCACGACACCGAAACGGTTTTCCGGGACGCCTTGAATCTCGATGCCACGCACCTCGCCGGGATCGACCGCGATTTGCAGGGTGCCGTCCACCAGCAGCGTGGCGCGTACGCCCGCCGCGGCGTACCCCATGCCGCGAAGGTACCGCAGGATGTGCTCCAGGCCACGGTTGATCTCACGGGTACTGCGCCAGCCGGGCTTGATGCCGGACACGGTGACCAGCTCGGCCCGTTTCTCCGGTGAAAGCGCACCGATCAGCACCGACCGGACATCGACCTCGAGCTCCGGCTCATCGCCGCCCGGAATCAGTCGCTGGAGGGCGTCACGGTTAAGCCGCACCGCCGCTCTGCCCAAATCCATAATCGCCTGCGCCTGGTCGAAATCGGTCTGAGTGATCCCGGTCAGGTTCGGCGTGATGACAAGGGTGGCTTTTGAACGGGAGATGGAATCGTTATCCACCGTCATCAGCGTGGTCACCTGGTTGGCCACTTCCCAGGGATCGTTGGGGTCCACTCCCAACGTCTGCGGGCTGGCGCAATCCACGGCCACGACCTCGTCCAGCCCCATCTCCAGCGTGGCTCGAACGGGAATATTCTCCACCGCGCCGCCGTCAACCAACAGTTTATCATCAAGTCGCATGGGCTGGAAGATGATCGGCACGGCGAGCGAGGCGCGAATGGCGACCGTAAGATCACCCTCTCGGAAGAACACACGGTCCGCGCTTGTCAGGTCCGTCGCAACCATCCCGACCGGAACCTTCAATTCATCGAAGTTCCGCACCGCGGCCCCATATGGCGAACTCAGGGTGAGGCTCAGCAGCTTCAGGAACAGCGATTCGCCGGTCAGCAACGCATTCGGGAGGTAAGGCTGGAACCCCTCGAATCGAAGAGTGAGCAGCTCCTGGTTGGCAACCTCCTTTTGCGCGAGGAAGAGATTGCGACGGCGGGGGGCGTCGCGAAACAGCAGATTCCAGTCTATGGACGTGAACATTCTGGCGAGTTCATCGGGACGGTAACCGGCGCCGTACATGCCGGCGATGACCGCGCCCATGGATGTCCCCACCACGGCGTCAACCGGGACGCCCATCTCGGTCAATTCCTGGAGCACCCCGATCTCGGCCAGCCCCCTGGCGCCACCACCGGACAGGGCCAGCCCGATCGCAGGCCGCTGGTAACGCAACTCCGGCAGAAATCCACGCGGCACATGGGCTGATTGCACGGTGGCGGAAGGAAGTGCGCCATAAAGCGTGTCGCCGTCCACGATGATACGGTAGCGATCCGAGTGCAGTGATGTGGCGAACTCTTCCTGAAGCGATTGCGCGGAGAGAGCGGTTGGCAATACCGCAAACGCAAGCATCAGCACAGCAGCGACCAGCCGACGCCGCCCGATGCCGTGAGGTCGCGGCAAACGTATCCAGGATCCTTGTCTCAGGGTCCGCACCAAACCTGCTCCTTGTCCTCCCCTGTCCGCCCGGGAGCGGACGACTCTCCGAATGTAAGCAAGGCAGCACGTAATCGAAAGATTAGGCGCGCCTTTCAGTCATTGTTGACCGGCTCAACGTCCGCCGCCGCCCACTTCTGGATAATGCGACAGGTAAAACGGATGCCCTCGGTCAAATTCGCCAGCTCCAGGTGTTCGTCCGGACCATGCACCCGGCCGCTTTGCTCCTCGGTCAAGGGAAACGGCATCAAGCCATAGGTCAGGATCCCGGCGCGCCGCAGTTTAGAGGCGTCGCTGGTCCCCGTCGACTGGTACGGAGCCACAACCGCCGTGGGCCACATCTCCAGCGCCGCCGCTTCGATGGTCTCAAAAAACGGTGTATCGAACGGGTCAATGGTGGCGCCGTTTTTCACTCCGGGTTTATGGCGAATGGTAACCCGCTTATCCCCCACCGCTTCTTCCAGCATGCTCGTTACTTCGTCGAGATTCTCGCCCGGCAGGATACGCAAGTTCAGGTTCGCTTCCGCAAACGCGGGAATGACGTTTGTTTTGACGCCGCCTTCGATCAGCGTGGCGGTGACCGTGTTGTGAGTCATGGCTTCGTAGCGCGGGAAACGGCGTTCGGCGCGAGAATCATGCGGCGTGATCCGGCGGAAGAACTCATCTGTGACGGTATTGGGTTTCTTCTCGAACGGGAAGGTGCTGACGATGTGCAGCGCGCGGTTGAGGATCATGATGGCGTTTTTATCGCTGGGTACCGACGCGTGGCCGGTTTCCCCCAGGGCGGTCACTGTCAGGTTGTGCGCCGACTTTTCCGCCGCCTGGATCTGTACGCTCCAGACCGAGTCGCCGCGCATCCACACCCGGCCGCCTTCCCCCAGCGCCACTTCGATATCGTCGAACATCTCCGGATGCTCTTCCAGCAACCAGATCATTCCGGGCCCGCCGCCGGTCTCTTCGGCAGCCACCGCCATGAAGACCACATCCCGGTCCAGCGCGACGTTATTTCGCTTCAACAGCAGCATGGTCGCCAGGTGCGCCACCAGCAGACCCTTGGCGTCGATTGCCCCGCGGCCATACAGCTTGCCGTCATCCACCACCCCCGAAAACGGCGGCACAGACCAGACACCCCATTCCGAAGTCGCGGGCACGACATCCGAGTGTGAATACAGCAGGATGGGCCTGCCCCGGCCGGAACCATGGTACCAGGCGATGATGTTGTCACGTTCCTTGTCGCGCGCCAGGCGCTGGTAACGAATCCCCTCACGGTCAAACACCTGGGCGATGTAGTCCGCGACCAGGGTTTCGTTGCCGGGCGGATTGGTGGTATTGAGACGGATAATGTCAGCCAGCATGCGCGCGGCTTCGCGACCGATCTCGTCGAATTCCGGTTCGTCCGCCGCTGACAAGGAAAAGGCCGCAGTCAGCAGAAAACCGGCGATCAGAATTCGGAATGCGGTGATGAACATAGCGGGCGTTACTCGCTGAGAGTGGTTGTGTCGTTACTGGGCCACGCGACACGAAAGCCTACATCATCAAAACCCTCTTCCGGAATTGCCCAATAGCGGTACCAGGTAGCAAAAGCGGCGTAATCGGTTTCACGATACCCGCCGCCGCGAATCGTTTTCACAGCATATTCCACCGGGCCGTCCGGACCCATGGGGTCCGTATCCGGCGACAGGCTGTAATACCCCCGGTAAAACCAGTCGTAGGTCCATTCCCAGACAGAACCGGCCATATCGTAACAGCCGTACGGCGACACGCCTTCGGGGTAGCTCCCCACCTCGATGGTGCTCGACTCATTATTCCTGCCGATATCGGCCATGTTGGCCGCAAAATTGTTGCCCCAGGGATAGGTCTGGCCTTCGGTTCCTCGAGCCGCTTTCTCCCACTCGGCTTCGGTTGGCAGCCGGCCGCCGGCCCATTCCGCGTAGGCCATTGCGCCGGACCAGGTAACATAAACGACCGGGTGATCCTCGTAGTTTTGCATGGGAACATACTGCCCGTCATAGCTTTCGATCATCATCTCCGGTTCGACATACTCGTCGTTGCCATCGTTCAGGAATTCACAGAACTGGTTGTTGGTGACTTCTGTGGGTGAGATCTCGAACTCGCTGATATAGATGGTCCGCGCCGGGTAGCTGGCCGGATAGGACTCGCCATCGCTGTAGCCACGGATAAAATAGCCTTCAGGGATCAGGATGCGTGTGGAATCCGTTGTCCCAGATGTGTCGGTAGTATCTACATCATCCGGCCCGATACCGCCGCCTCCGCCGGAGTTGCATCCCACCACCACCGCAAACAAAACAGCGAACGGAATCCAGGTCAACCGTTGCCAATTCTTCATCTCTTCCCTACCTTTCTGCCGTGGATACCCAGTCATCACAGTCACCCGCACCGGACCAACCATCGCGCACGGCACGCCGCAGACGGCGTCCGCGCATACCTTTTCGTATCCGTATCGGCCTGCCCGCTGCTGTCACTTTAGCCGCTCTTGTGATTCGAGGCCTCTACCTGTTGCTGGCCGGGGACCTGCCAACGTTTCTCAGCCCGGGCGTCGATGCTGAAATGTACCGCGCCTGGGCGGAACGCATTCTCTCGGGTGTCCCCCAGGGCGAACCCTTCTTCCGCGGACCGCTGTATCCCTACCTGATCGCAACACTGGGTCGTGTCTTCTTTGGAGATACGTTCTGGACCATACGTGTGTTCCAGATTCTCGTATCCGCTATAGCCGCCGGCGCGCTCGCATCGCTGGCCTTCCGGTGGTACAGTTACACCGCCGGCTGGATCGCGGGGCTGGGCTGGGCCTTCTACGGCCTGTCGATCTATTTTGACGCCGAAGGCCTGATCACCTCCCTGTTCACCAGCGGGCTGATATTACTGCTCCTCTGGATAGACCTCTACCAGCGTAAAGCGCGGATACACTGGATCATTCTCGCTGCGATCACACTGGGCTGCATGACCCTGCTGCGGGCCAATGCGTTGATTCTATGGCCTGTGCTGCTGTGGGCGCTGGCGTCACGTCCCGGAGCGAAGCGACGCAAACGAACCCATCCCACCTGGGTCGCCCCTCTGCTGGCGGGGACCATCCTGATCGCCATGGCCGTACCGATCACCAGTTACAACCACAGTCGAGGCGGCGGCTGGACCATCAGCACCCAGGGCGGGATCAATCTCTACCTTGGCAACAATCCCGCCGCAGATGGCGCCTATGCCGTCGATCCGGAGTTCGGCCCCGCATGGACCCGCGCCCAGATTGAATATAGAGCCGCCCAAGCCGTCGGAAAAACACGGATCGCAAAAACAGAGACCGACAGCTACTACACCAATCAGGCGATGCGGTATTGGCTCGACAACACATGGGACGCGATCAAGCTGACGCTGAAAAAGGCTTTGATTTTCTTCAACTTCCGCGAGCTGGGAAACAACCGGCCGCTGCAACCGTTCCTCATGGAAGTGTCGCCCCTGTTCGCGTTTCTGGCCTTGATCGGATTCCCATTGATCGCCATCTTCGGGTTGCCTTTCATCCCGAAATCCTGGCAATACGTGGCGAATTCACGGCCTGCTATTGTCATGTTCGGGCTGTATTTCCTCAGCCTGTTGGCCTTCTTCATCAACGCGCGCTATCGTTTCCCGATCACACCTATCCTGGTCCTGTTGGCGGCGGGCTCCCTGGCCGATTTCAGCAACTGGCTGAAACGGGTAAAAGAGGAAAAGCAAAAGGCTTGGTTCCAGATTGGCGTACGAGTCGCAGTCGCTTTGCTCGTCCTGCTGCCCAAACCCGTCTCTACCGCCGGAATGGATGAAAACTGGCGTTTCCATCAAGCCGCGGCACGCCTGCGTCTCACTGGTCTGATCGGCGAGAACCAACCGCCCAGCGAGGCTATTGCTTACGAAAAAAGACGAACCTGGACAATGGAAGCGCAGGAGATCCTGCTTGAACTGACCGAAAAGGGATCCCAGCGGGAAAATGTACACCTGAACCTGGGCCTGACCTATATGGCGCAGAATAAACCCGCACGCGCCAAGCAGCAGTTTGAAATGGAAATCGCCGCCAATGCCAACCGAAGCGGCGCCACCAATAACCTGGGGGTGATCGCGCAACGCCGGGGCCAACTGGACAAGGCTGAAGCCCTCTATCGACGGTCGCTGTCTCTGGACCCAACCAATCCCGACGCGATCCATAACCTGGCGGCCCTGCTGAACGAGACCGCACGAGTCGGCTTTGATTCGGTTCAAGTGCAACAAACCTATGAGCGGCTTCAGGAAGCTGTACGGCTCGTTCCCAACAATCCCACCTACCTCATCAACCTGGCGATGGTGGAAGTCTATCTTGGCGAGCATCACAACGCGATCAATCACCTCTATCGCGTGTTGCAACTAAACCCGAATTCCACAACCGCACGCCAGATGCTGAGGGATCTGGGAGTTGTTCTCGATTCATCTGAGCCATCTCGATCCAGTAACGCTGAAGAGTGAACCTCGCCCCCTGCACCGATTCATCAACCGGTTCGAGCCGTACGCGATGGAAAAGTGTGTCTGCGTCATCACCACTACGTTCCCCTCCCGGCAAAACAGGGAAAAATGCTTCCAATTCATCAAAGGGTTGTGGAAGTCCACTCAAACAGGAAATGACCTCGCTCCCCTGTTGAGCAACCAGCCTGGATGTAGCAAAAAGATACAGTATGTCCGATTCATTCGACTGGACAGGGATGCGGACAATGCTTCCGTACAAAAGTTCCGGTCCCAGATCTTCCGGGAAATAGTACCGCCATACGACGACAGGCGTGTCTTTGGCCACCCTCGCTACCTGGTTTCGCAGCGAAGCGTTTTCACTCCTCACCTCATACTGCTTCAGCAGGCCATTGACCTGCTGCGCCCCGCCCACGAGCAGTAAAACGATCAGTATCCCACGTACCCATCTCTTCTCTCGAAGCATCCATGCGACACCTCCAGTCATCGCAGCAAGGAGCGGAGCAAGCAGGAACCGCGGCCCGAAATGGATGCCCTGCTCGACCGGGTTTGTGGCAAGCGACAGCAAGATGATTCCGCCCAGAATCCATTTGATTTTCTTCTCTACGTCATGGACCGACGGCGCCGCAAACCAGGCCGCCGCAAGAGGAGCCGTCGCAAGCCAGCCACTGGAGGCGGCCAACTCACTGAGCGGAACGGGTGTCGCGAACCGGTACACCGCAATTCCCAACAATCCAACCGCCGCCAGACCGCCACCGGCAACTCGAGCAACGCTCCTTCCCCGTGCCAGGAAAAACAGACCCACCAGCACCAGGCCGGAGTACAACCAGCTCAAGCCAGGCAACGCCCCCAGCCCAAGCTGGCTCGCCGCATTGGCAACCCTCGCCAGGAACGTAATCTCAAAAAACTGAACATTTTGACTGATATGGGGAAAGAGAACCAAGCCTTCAGCACCAGCTCCATACATCGTGAAATTCACTATTAGAAGCGCCGATCCCGCTGTCAACAACCCCAGCAGATACCACCCCTTTCCCCGCACCATCACCAAAACACCGAGCGCCCAGATCAGCCCTTCCGTACGCAACCCGATCGCCACAGCAGCGAGCACCCCCGCAGCGAGCGCAAACCAGCGGGCTTGATGCACGGAGTACGCCTTGATGACCGGTGCAATCGCAAATCCCAGCGAAGCCAACGCCAGCGCGCCGTACAGACCGTGCTCCCATATGGCGAACGTGTAGAAGAGCAAGGGCGTCGTGAACAGGACAGCCAGCGGAACCACTGTTTCAGCAAACGCTGCAAGTTGCTTCGCAGGAGCGACGGCGCCTCGCTGCTGCGGGCCGTAAAGCAGGCCATACAACCACGCAACAACAACCGCACATAACCAGCCGCCCAGAATGGACCACAGCCGGATCGCCTCCACACTCGCCCAGACCGCGTACATGACGCTGCCGAGCAGCAGAAACAGCGGGCTGTAAACCGCCACCGTCCGCTGTCCGATATGGAACGAGAACGGTTCGCTGTAGGGCGTGAAGAAGGCGTGTGTTCGCTGATCGACTGCAAACGGCGGGTTGAAGGGTAAACTGTAGTTGAAGCCCTGCTGCTCGATCGCGGCTGCGGCGAGGGTCTTCACGCCGGCGTCCACTCCCCACAACCCGCCACGTGGCCCCACCCCGTAAACCAGCGCACAGAGCACTGCCAACAAGCCCAGAAAAAAGGCAACCCGACGGATGCGGGTTGCCTTGAAAGATTGTCGCAGGGTCGTACTCATGGGACGCTATTGCGTCAGGATCCAGGTGATCATGTACGCATAGGCGTCGAGCACACTTTCGCGGTCCATGAAGAAGTACGAGAACGTGGACAGCGCTGAGCGGGAGCGAGGATTGCGAATCTCGCAAGGAGCCAGGTGGAACTCGGAAAGCGGATCAAACTTGTAGCTGACCGCGAGGGAATCGCCGGGCAACCATTCCTGCCCCTCTGAATGGGTGATGAAGATGTAGTTCCCCACCACACCGACGACTTCGCCCTGCCAGTTCGAATACCCCTGCTCGGACAGGGTGATGTTTTCCACTTTGCTGACAGAGTCGGGATAGATGCTGTCATCGTAGAAGTCATCTTCATCCGGATCAACTCGCACAAAGCAATCCACCGACCGTGGGGCCTGGAAGGGCAGATTGTCGGAGCGAACCACTTCGCCAGCTTCGTTTTCAACCTCTCCGACATAGGTTGCGGTGAAGGAATCGAAGTACTGGGTGGCGACTGCTTCATCCCGGCGCAGAATCCGCCCGGCTCCCGTTTCACCGTAATTCTGAGGATTGTCGTAGTACCGAATCGAATCGGGATCATCCGGCGACGGTACGCCATAGTAGTTTTGCTTTTTCGTGCTGTCGACGAAACTCAAGGCCGGGAAGTAGCTGAGCGCATTCTCCGTCCCGATGAATTCCGCTCTGGCGAGTGTCGCCCCGCGCACCTGGGTATCCGAAATACCGTCGGAGCCGAAGAAATCAGTCATCAAAATGAGGTCAAGATTCTCCAGGCCGGGCACATCGGCGCCGTTCGGAATCTTGTAGCTCAAACAACGTCCCTGGTACCATATGTTACCGCCGACCTCCAGATAGTCAACGAGGATCTTGTTACGGCGAATGGGGTACATACCGGTCAGAAGGTTGCTCCTTACTTGATCAGCGGCAATGAGCACCATCTTGTATTGATGGATCAGGGAGTACGGAGGAACCATACTCTGCCAATCCGTCAGCTCGTCCACGACCCAGAAGTGAACTTCCAGATCCTGCAAGACACTTTCCATTCCCGCCTGCGGAGGAGCAGTCGTACGAAGATCCTCGACCAGATCGTGGTAGTATGTTACCAACGTGTCTGCTTTCGGGAACGCGGCAGGAACATTGCCGTTGGGGGCTTCAATGACAAACAGCACATCATGCAGGAAGGTCGGCCGGATCACATTGAACCGGATCCTGGCCGGCGCCGGTGACGGTTCAAATGCGTCATCACGACACCACACCGAAAGGGTATAGAAACCGGTTTCAAGGTCCGCAAAGGTAGCGCTCTGTTCATCGACCCAGTCGCTCACCCCGATGGTGTCCTCGGCGCCCTTGACGATCACCATCTTGTACTGCAACGGAATCTTGTGCAAGGCGCGATCGTCGGGATCGCTGGACTGCCACTGGAACTGATGCCCGGGCCAGTACTGCGAAGTATACTCGGCGGAGAAGAGGGTGTCTTCAACAATAACCGATTGCCCCATTGCGTCATCGCTCGCGCCCGCCAGACCAATCTGCGGGATGTTCGGCGGCTGGTTTGAACGGTAAAATGTCCTGTAGACCACGGAATCGCTCACAGCGTCCTCGTTGTCAAAACAGCGGATATAGACAACGTGCTCGGTCTGCTCACCTTCTTCCGTCAGCAGGTAGATGGTCGCTTCGGTGGCAATCGTATCGGTCCAGGCTTCATCCGGAATCTGATCGTAAAAAGCGATCGGATTCTGAATGGCGGCAGAATCGGTAACGTCCGCAAAGGAGTAGTACTCAACAAACCCGTCCGGATCACTACCGGCCCAGTACACCGTGGGCGCGTAATTAAACTCGCTGCTGTCGAGGGGCACGGTGACGAAGCGAACCGACGGCGGAATGTTCACATCCTGGTCGCCTTCCATGTTCCCGCACCCGGCCAGCATCAGGGCCAGCAGCAGCATTCCCGCTATGGGATAGAGGTTTCTCAATCGCATGAGCCTGTTCCTCTCTTATCCGCGAATGATCGGCATCAGCCGGTCAATTTCAGCAATCAGCGCATCGCGACCAGCCTGGGTCGTCAAATCCGCATCAAAGGTCGAATTCAATTCCTGAACCTGGACCAGCGCGGCGTCAAAATCACCTGTCAACAGGTAGGAAGAAGCCATCATCCAGATCAGATCCAGTTCGTTCACACCTTCCATGTGATCGAACCGGTAGCCGGGATTGGTTGTCAGGACCTCATCAATCAGCGAGACGCAGGTGGTGAAATGCTCACCGTCATAGGCGACAAAGGCCTGGCCCACTTTGATGTCCAGCCGGTCGCCGGGACGGTCTTCATCCAAACCGTCGTTCCAGTACTCTGTCGCCGCTTCCAGGTCGCCCAGCATATAGCTGGCCCACCCGGCGCCGGTGAAGGCGTCCGTGCTGGTCGCCCCCGCCGCAATCGACCGGTCAAACAGCTCCAGCGCGGCTTCCCAGTTCAGCAGCTCGAATTCGTCCCAGCCATCCCGCGCCAATTCCACAGGATTGCCGGACACCCCATCATCGTCTTCGTCGTCATCGCCGCAGCCGATCACGCCGATGCTGAGAACCAGCAACGCCGCAAGCAACCCACTCAGCCATGTCCACTTTTTCACTGTCATGTCCTCGCTCCTACCGCATCAGGACCAATTTGCGAGTTTCAACCAGCCTGGCGCCGTTGGACGGCGTCACGATCAGCCGGTAGAAGTACACCCCACTGGCCAGTTCCGCACCGGCCTGGTTGCGTCCGTCCCACATCACGCTGTGGCGGCCGGACGCGTACCAGCTCCGCTCCACCGTGGCTACGAGCTGCCCAAGCAGATTGTACACCTGCAACTGCACATCGGCGGCGTTCGCCAACTCAAACGGGATCGTGGTCGTGGGGTTGAACGGGTTCGGATAGTTGGCGCCCAGACGGGTCCGGGTCGGCAACAACTGCGACTGCCGGCTGCCCAGCGAATTGATCACGGCGAACACGCCCGGGCCGTCCGTGCCGGCGTGCACGGTCTTGTTCGTCACGTCCACGTAGCTGTCGAGCTTACGCCACTCTTTATCCGCCAGACGCCAGATCGCCAGGCCGTCTTCGCGACCGGGCAATACCGCGTATTCATCGTACGGCAGCACAATTTCGCCGTCCGCGGCCCACTGAGTCTTCACGCTTCGCACTTCCCAACGTGCGCCGGCAGAGGCTGACATGGGAACTTCGTCCGGCAGCGAACCACCCAGATCCGGTTCCGCCATCAGCATCAATTCGGAGGTCGCCGCGTTCGGAGGAAGCTCCAGGCTTGCACCCGAAGGATCGGAAAGCAGACCGCCAACCCCCGGCTTGAACACCGTTACAGCCATCGTCGTCCGGTACATGTACTCGCCACTGGAGGCTTTCACTTCAATGAAGTTCGACTCGTCCGTCGTGTATTGCGCGCGGTACATGCCGCTGCCGGATGACACCTCCGTCAAGGCAAGTTCATCTGTGCCTTGATACGACGTCACCTCCAGGGTCGGCATGCCCAGACCGCTTTCCAATGTGCTGACCACGATGTAGAGGGTACGTGCGTTCACCAGGTTCGGCAGGAAGCGAATCCGAAGCGGGGCGGCGGAATCCCAGTAGCCTGCGCCGGGGCCGCCGTACAACCCGATGTCCCCAGTCTCAGTCCCCTTGCTCGGCGGGAAGCTGTAGTCTTCGTACTGCACCGCCGGATTACCGCCGTCGATCAGGGGATTGTCCCCGGCAGCAGTCCCGGTCAGGACAAAGTCGACGGTATCCTGGAAAACCACAGCCGGGTCGGCGTCGAACACATGCTGCGCATCGTTCGTGGAATCCTCCAGCACCGAATAGAAGAACTCAGCACCGCCGTTATCGCCGAAGGATACAGCATTGGCGCCATGACCATGAACCACGCTGTTGCGGACAATGGGATTTGAGCGGGCCACGGCGTACAGGGCATGACCGATCCCGTCGGTGGAAACATTGCCGTACAGGATGCTGTTCAACATCACTGGCGAACAATGGTCCACCAGATTCATCCCGCCGCCATACGTGGCGGTGTTGCCCTGAATCAAGCTGTTTGAGATGGTCGGATCGGAGTAGTTCTTCATGTAGATGCCGCCACCCGGGCCGTCGACTACGCTGTTGTACCGGACAATGTTGTTGTGGAATTCCGGTTGGCTGCCCCAAATCGTAATCGCGCCACCGAAATTCTCCGCGGAGTTGTTTTCGAAAGTACAATTGACGATTGTAGGCGCCGCTTGATACATCCACATCGCGCCGCCGTCCAGGGAACTGTAGCAATCCCGGATCGTCACATCGTAGAAGGTCGGGCTGCTGTTATAGACCGACACGCCGCCGCCATGCAAGGTAAAGTCGGGTTGGGTCTCTTCTTCGTCCTCACCCAGCGGCCGGCTGTGTCCTTTTTCAATGACCACGTGTTCGAGGCGCGACCACTGGCTGGCCGCGAAGAAACGGACCCCGCCATGATACGGCGTTGATCCCTGAGTCGTGAACAACACCTTGTTATCGGCAGTGCCCAGCACCTCAAGCGTACCTTCGACACGAATCCAGTCGTCGGTTTCTTCAAACTGGATGGTGACACCATCGAGAATCGTCAGTTTTTCGGTAGTTTCAATCACCGTCGGACCGGCGCAAATGTATAAGGTGTCGTCACCCATTCCCCACACCTCCGGGATACCGAACGCCGGATTCGGGATGGAGCCGGAGAAATACCGGCCGCCGGTAATTCCGCGTCCGGTCAGGTACAGATGAATGCTTTCCAGATCGGTAGGAATGGTAATTTGATCCTCATACATCTGGACTGAATCCGGATCGAACAGGATGCTCAGCACCAGGCTGTCTTCCGCGGGAACAGTCAGCGGGAAACTGGAAGGATCTGTGGAAAAAGCTGTGCCGCTGAATCCCGGTTCGGATACCGTCATGGGGTGATTACCGGCATTGTAGAGCACAACATCGTTACGTTGAATATCGCTGTTCACATCGGCGAACAGGAAATCCAAAGTGTCACCGTTGGTCACATCCGTTTCCAGGATCGGACCTTCCAGAAATGCGGACAGCCGAATGTACTTGTGTTCCGCGCTGTTGCGGACGAAAATGCTGTCCCGCAGTTCTCCAACGACTCTGCTGGGGTCGCAGATGGCGAGATAGGTATACGTCTGGCCCGGCGGAATCGACCAGGGGCCGGTCTGATCCGGGTGCGGCGCAGCGCTGAAGAAACGGGTCGCTGTTTCCAGGTGCGGTGTGGTAATCAGTAGCGGCGTGGTGCCTGTGCTGCTGATCTGGAACTCCACCGCAATCGAATCACCAAGCGCAACCGTACCGTAGTCTACCGCATTGGTGCTGATGGAAATCCCCGGGTTAACCGGTGTTCCGCGCAGTTTGTAGGGAATGTCGCCGCCTTCCGTTTCCAGCAGCAACCACACATCCACCCGCACTGTATCATTCGCATCCGGGTGATAATGCACGTCGAACGCATCCGAACTGTCCGGCGCAATTTCAAACTGGCGTCCCGATGTCGGGATGGTAAAACGATGCTCGATATAGGCCAAACGTTCTGCATCGCTATTCACGCCCGGTACGTCCAGCGAATCGGTAAGCCAGGACAAGGTGTTTTCGTTCAACTGAAAACGCAGCACATCATGGCCGATGTTGCCGATGCCCGCTGCTGTCGAAGTTGTATCTTCCACTCGAGTCGTGGGGAAAATCAGGAAGTTGTTCCGGTCCCCGTTGGCGGCTTGCGGCACCGCCACCGGCACCGAGGTTGTCGCGAACTGAGTCCCGCCCCACGCTCCCATGTTGACGAACTGACCATGCGGCGCAGGCTCGTTATCGACACGATCATCGGAAGGTTCACCCGTATCCACGCCAACCGAACTGTCGGTCAGTGTGTAGTACATCTCATCAGCGAAGTAGGCGCGGTCATGGTAAAGGAAATCCTCGACATTGTCATCGCCCAGGTCGCTCTGGATGCAATACCTCACGTTGATAAGGTCGTCATCGCCGCCGGAGACGAAATACGCCTGGTCCGACGTGGAAGTTTCGCCATTGTTCCAAAAGATCGTCGAACGAACATGCAGGTCTGCCTCCGGCCCCACATAGACACCGTTGCCAAAACCGGAGATGCTTCTGCCCGTGGAATCTGTGCCACCCGAGTTATTGTGCACAATAGTGAGATTCCGCAATTGCAGCTCGCTGCGCTCCGCGTACATCCCGCCACCGTTTACCAGGGCATGGTTGTCCGCGATGATGTTATTGCGGAAAACAGAGGAAGACGACCAGAAATAGACGCCTCCGCCATTGTTGTAGGCACGGCAGTTTCGGATGATGGCGTTTTCAACATGCGGCGACGAACCGTAGACATATAACCCGCCGCCGTTGTTCTCCGGCCACCGCCCGTGCGCATACCCGTGCTCGACCACGACCCATCGTAACACCGATCCCGGATCGCTGTTCACGAATCGGATTCCCTGCCACCGCAGCGAGTCGTCCAGGCCGGTAGTATCCTGTGTGAAGGTGACCCATTCAATATCGCCGATGGTCGCCCCGGCAGGCTGCCCCTGGGCGTTCAGAACGCCGTTGACAGTCATGCTGTAGGGCCCGTCGAACTCAACCGTCACGCCGGGCTCGATGGTCAGCACTTCACCGGCGGGAATGGTCACATCGTGAATAATCACGTAGGGGCTGTTGGCCGTGGTCCATGTCCGGGTCGTCAGCTCCGTATCAGTCACGTCTCCGGCCATCGCCGGCGACATCAGCATCAGCAACGCCGCCGCGAGGCCTATCCATCGTGTGCTGGACTTCAGTTGCACCATGCCACCTCGTCCTTTCAAGTTGCGGTCATCCGCCGCAATCATTCTAGCTTACCCTGCCAAACTGAATATCGATCACGTTACAGTCTACCTGTTGAAACGATACCCGAGACTGAAACGATGCATTCCGCCCAGGAAACCCAGTTGGGCGTAGGTATAGTCGACCATCAGGCCAATGTTGCGCAAATGCAACCCGCCACCGACACTGAATCCATGAAGCGACAGCATCCCGTCTTCGTCAATCACAGGATACTCCACGTATGGATTAAAGTTCTGTTTGTCGTTCGCTTGCTGATAGTCATCCCAGCTATCACGGGAGAACCCGTTTACCTTTTTCCCAAGCCGGAAGAATGCAGTCTCGTTCCAGGCATACTCCCAGCCGAAATGCAGCTCTTCCACATTATCGTTCGGGTGGGTTCCCTCGACCGCCATGGTCACCCGGTGCCGCTCCGTCTGATACAACTCGGCGGCCATCCCGAACTTGAAGTTGAGGGGTAGCGGGAAAGGCGAGGAGACAAGTTGCATGTCCGGGCCGAAGTTGCTGATCATCATGGCGATGCGCAAGGAATGCCACCCGGTGTCGTAATAGGTGCCAACGTCCGCGGCCCAACCCCGCGCAACTTCGTCCGCAAGGTTCTCCTGGATGTACTTGATCGTACCGCCCACGGAGAATTTATCCGTCAGCATCTGGGCGTAGCTGACCCCGCCGGCGAAATCAGATGCGGTAAAGGTCTGTCCGTTGCCGTGCGGACGTTCCGGTGTGGTCACATCCATCGCATCCGTGTACAGCGCCGTCATTGACACACCGATGGCACCGCCCAGCCCCGGCATGGGCATGACATACCCGAGGAAATCGAAATTGATCCCGGCGGGCATGACAACATGGGTCAGAATGGCTTCCCGTTGTTTCAGGTTGACCATTCCGGCGGGGTTGTAGTAGAGAGTCGAAGCATCGTTGGCCACCGGAAGCAACGCATCCGCCATGGCCACCGCACGCGATGACACCCCGATCTTGAGAAAGTTGACCCCGGTCGTGCCGACCTTCGCCTGCCCGAGAGCCAATCCTGGAAGCAGCAACATGACCGCCAGGCTAAGCCCTATCCAGCGTCTCGTCGTCATGGCGTCTTCCTTTCTAACGAATGATGACAAATTTACCCACATCGATGTGCCCCTTGTTCTCAGGCGTCATGTCCTCGACGCTGAACAGGTACAGTCCCGAAACAACCTGCTGCCGGTTTCGACTGTTCAGGTCCCACACCGCGGCGAAATCGCTGCTCCACGTCGAAATGCGGTTCCCATGAACATTGTGATCGATGATCTGCACCAGGTCGCCCGAAACGGTAAAGATCCGGATCAGACACTGGCGGGGCAGGTTGTAGAAGTAGATCCGACGATCGGTCTGCGGGAAGAAATCGCTCGTCCCGTCATCCCGGTTCTCCCAGCTCACGAAGGTGGTATCGTTCTCAAACAACACCTGCATATGCTGAGCTGTATAATCCTGATCCGCTCGGTACGGATTGGGAACCACGCCCGGCTTCTTCTTCGGGCTGCCGGAAGGCGCCATATACAGCATGTTCGCCGTCTTCGCCGTCTCCAACGGTTCGGTGCCCGAGAACGGGTCGCCGAAGTCGACGGCTGTTACACAGTAATACCGCGGAATCAGGGGGTTGACCTTGCCCAGGTTGAACTTGTAGGTGGAATCGTCAAACGCGATCCCCTCCAGCCCGACATTCGGACCAACCGGCTGCAGGTAGCCCACCGTACCCACACCGTCAATGATGGTCGGGTCCAATGTGTCCGGGTTGGTCGTCTTGATCGGCACTTCCATCAGCGAATCCCGCTCGCTGTAATAGCCGTAGTCCTCCACGTCAAACTCGGCCAGGAAGCTGAACGTGTTTTCCAGGCCTTCGTTGGAGACATACACACGATAGGCTTCAAAGTCCTGCAACCGGCTGAACGGGTCAACATAGTTCGGGTCTTCTGACGGGAACTTGTGCCAGACAAGCGTCAACTCGTCCTCAGTCACTTCGTAACTCAGTACAGGAGTTTCCGGAGGCGGCGGTCCCTGGAAATCAGCGATGCCGTCACCCTGGTCGAACAATTCGTTGTTGTAAGTGTAGTCAACAAAGGTCGGCCGGAAGCCGTTCTGATCCTCCTCCGATTGCAACAACCCATCGGTTTCACCTTCGTCCGGCCCCTCATATACATAAGACCGGGTCACACCCCACACATCGGTAAACTCGACCGTTTTACCGATGGTATCGGAATAAACGCTGTCAACGCCGACATCCTCACCGAACCAGCCGTCGCCGTTCGAGTCGATCATCGGGTTGTCGTATACTTTCGCCGCCCAGTCCGCGTTGTACTGGAAATCGCTGAAGTCATACTTCGCCGGATCCAAATTGGTGTCGGTATCCTGCGGATTGTTGCGATCATGGAAGTTCTGACCGCCTACATAGGCGATGGTCATGGTGAACTTTTCGCCCGGATTCAAGCGGTAGACACGGTTGCCGGCTTCATCAATGAAGTCGAAGATGCCAAGCGGCCCCCAGGAGATCAGGTAACGAGTATCGTAGCCGTCCGCCAGGTCAGCGGGAACCTCGGGCGGGGTGTTGTCATCTTCACCCGGAATGTACCAGTCGTACGATTCCGCAGGCGGTGCGTCGGGCGCCGCAAACCGGCTGCGGAATTCCTGCGGATGCTGCGTGATATAGTCCGGATCGTCCACGTAGACCTGGTCGTAGTCGAATTCCCGGTTGGACAGGACGAAGTATTTCCTCGCATCGTCTTCCGGCGTCCCCAACGAAGCTGTCCATGCCCCCGGGGATCCGTCATCCCGCCAGGCCGGACCGAAGTCCAGAGTCTCGTCCTGGTTGGAAATCCACCAGTTGAAGGATGTCCGCAGTTTCGGGTTGGGCGCTCGCACCACACGCGCGCCGGTAACCCCCGGGCAGGAAAACGCGCCGGAGCTGACGTTCGGCGGACGACCGTCATTATCTGCAATGTACGCGGTATTGATCGTCAGGTTGATCGATTCGCTGCCGCCGTCCGGCGTATACTCGAAGGACTTTTTGAACCCGCAGATATCGTCGGTGTGACGTTCCGATTCGCCGACCATACCCACGTCCGCGTCCACGTACAACCCGATATACAGGTTCTTCAGGAAGTTGTTGGCGATGTTCTCGATCTCGTAGTCGATCAGCAGGAAATCCTGAGCGTAGTTGTAGGACCACGCGTAGGACTTCTGCGTCACCTTGATCCCGAGGGGGATATGCGCCCCGTCCTTCGCCGTGGAAATCAACCTTCCCGTGGGATCCAGGCGGCTGGTGTCCGTATAGGTCGCGATGAAATCCTGCTCGGAAACGGCTGAATCGCTGGAGATGAAATCACCCAGACAGTTGAACGCCTGCTGCCGGGTGGAGCGTTCCTCGATTCCGTGATCCGGTTCATAACCGGGGAAGAATTCCTGCCCCAGAAAATCGTTGTTCGCGGACGCCACCCATCCTTCCAGGCCATGGGAAACACGGGGATACTCGAAGCCCTCTTCCTTGATCATGGCGCCGATCCACAGACCGCCCTGGAAGAGATACTGCACTCCGCTACCGCCGGGGAACTCCGCCTGCGGCGCCCACTCGTTCGTACATGGATCGGGCAAAGATCCCGCACGAGTTTCGCCATCATTACCGAAGTACCCATAGTTGGTCACGTTCAACCAAAGCTTGCCGACATCATGCACACGGTTTTCAATGTCCATGGTGTTCAGCATGGTGCGATACCCCGGATCCACCGGGCCGGAAGCACTCGCCGGCCCTTTCGCCGCTTGCACCGTGACCGCCCCCGTGACTGCCAGTAACACCGCAATCACGATTTTCAGGGATGTCTTTTTCGCCAATCCGTTCATCCGCACACCGTCCGTCTATGTTGCCTCGTCGCTACGAGTTCATGTCTGTTTCTTACCAGGAGAACGAGCCACCGAAAGCGCCCAGGTCTGTGCCGTCGCTGCCGGCGTTCTTGCAGGGGCTGCCCGCCTGCAGGGAGAAGTCGCCCGCGGCAGGATCGGCAAACTGAGGATCGCCATCAATTTCATTGGCGATGTTTACCTGGCCGTATGTGGGAGTACCGCTGCCCGAGTAGAGATTCACATAGCTCAGCGTTCCCACGGACGAGATTTCCGCACGGGCGCCGTAATCACCATACTCAGCAATGATGCTGTTGGTGATGGTCGGCAGGCAGTTTCCCTTGATCCTCAGCCCGTTGTTCGTCGGCTGGTACACCGTCACATTGGCAATGGACGGGCTGCATCCCTGTTCGAGAACGATTCCGGAGACAGTGACGTTGTAGATCAGCACATTGCTGATAGTCGGCCGGCAATTCCGCCAGGCGTAGATGCCGTAACCCTGCATGTTGTAGATCTTCGCTCCCGTCAAGGAAGCATTGGCGTTCTTCGAGAAGTAGATGCCGTACATCCCTGCGTCATGCACCGTGATGTTCTCAAGCGTTGGCTGCGCGCCGTCATCGCAGAAGATACCGGTGTGGTACACGTTCCGAATTTCGATATTCTTCAACGTCGGGCTGCACGCGATGATGGAAATGGCGCCGACGCTGTAGGGATCGGCGATGTTGTCCACCGACGCCCATTCAGCGATCACGTGCTCCATCCTGCTGTTGTTCGACGCTCCCTCGAAACGGATGTTTTTCCAGTCCACACGCGTGGGCTCTTCACTGTAGGAAGAGAACAGAATCGGCGCCGACGCGGTCCCGACAGCCTGAATCTCGCCTTCGATCACAAATTCAAAGGGCTCGGCGAACAAGACGGTCACGCCGGGATCAATGATCAAGGTGTCGCCTTCCGCCACCAGGACATCACAGGTCACCAGGTAATGCTCATAATCTGTGGTGAGGTGCAACCGGTCACCGATCAGGGTGTGCGCCAGTTCGTTTTCCGCCTGGAAATGCGGGAAAACGCCCACATCCGGCGTGGTGCCGTCCGGATCCTCATCATACCCGCCGAACCCCGCGCCCTTGTCGATCGCACCGCTACAGGGATGCAACGTGTAGTCGCCGTTCTCGATGTCTACAAAACCCGGATCGAGATGTACGTCACCCGAGACCAGCTCACCCAGTTTCAGCGGCAGGTAGTTCGGCGACTTGTTGTTGTAGATGTTGTTGTGGAAGAAGTTGTCCGAAATCCACTGGTTGTCGACATAGGCGTCGTACAGGCTGGGGGCGCGAATGCCGGCGTCCTCGTTCTGCACGATGATGTTGTTGACAATCACCGGCTGACCGTACACCGACTCACCGATATTGTAGTCCGGCTCAATCCGCAACCCGTTGAAGGCGTTCAGCGCCATGGTGTTAAACACGACTGTCGGGCTGGCGTCACCCAGGATCTGGATGCCGTCATAACCGGCGTTATCCACAATGGTGCGCCGAATGGTCGGAGAACAATTGTAGATCGTAATCGCGCCACGATACAGGACCCGGTCAATGAAGGGATCACCGTTGTCATCGTACGCGCGAGTGGTGTCCTGTACGATGTCATACTTGTTGGCCCAGGAGACCCAGCAGTATTCCATGATGGAAGCGTCATCTGCTTCCTCAAGAATCACACCGCCCCAATCGCCTTTCCGCTTCGGCGACTGCGCCGAAGTGAAATGGATGAGCTGAGTTTCAGTCCCGCGAGCATCGAGTTTGCCGTTGACTGTAAACGTGTAGCCATCCATACCACGGATCACCACGCCCGGATCAATGATCAGAGTCTGGCCATCCGGGACGGTCACATCGCCGGTGAGCAGATACGGACTCGAACTGAGACTCAGGCTGCCGCTGACATCGCCGCTGAGGGGTGTTCCGGACGGACCACCTCCCCCACCGGTGTCGTCGTCTTCATCGCCGCACCCGGTTATCAACCCCAGGGAAACCAATACAATGACTGCACTGACAGTCAGGGATAAGAAACGCTTCAGCACGTCAACCCCCTGTCTTAAAACTCAAGACCAACTTTTAGCAGAATCTGACGCCCGGACCCGAACATACGGGGATTCGCGTCATATTCGTAACGGTTCAGGAACGGGTTGTAGTCCGGATTCAACGGATGAACCGCGTACACCGGGCTACCGGTCTGGGTGTAAATGCTGTTCCAGTTCTTCTTGTCGAACAGGTTGTTCACCGAGATGCCCCAGATCGTCTTCACGGTACCGATATCGAAGTACTTCTCGAAGCGGATGGTCGTGGTTTCTGTCCACGGCAGCCGTTCCGAGTTGTCGAGGATCAGTTCCGGCTCGATCCCTGTGGTGTATTCCGACGGCGTATACGGTCTGCCTGAACCGAACTGCCAGTTGAAGCTCATCAACCAGTAGTCGGGCAGCCGCATACCGAACAGGAACGGGTGATCATCCTTGGCGAACATCAACGCCGCGTTGCAGGTGATCTTGTGAGTCTCGTCCCAGTTCAGCGGATGTTCATCGTAGTTTACCGGAGTATTCAGGCTGCGACGCTCGAACTCGTCGTTGGCCCCGGAGGATTTGCCGTAGGCGTACGAGAAGTCGTAGTTGAAACTGGCTTGCCAATGCTTCGAGAACTTCTTGTCGATCTTCAGCTCCAGCCCGCGCGCGCGGCCATAATCCAGGTTGATGTACTTGGTAGCCGTGATCGGCCCTTCCGATTCGGTACGGGTCGAGATCATGTTGTACATGTCACGGTAGTAGCCGGCGATCTGGAAAGACAGATCCGTCGTGACCTGCGTGTGTACACCCAGCTCGTAGGTTACGGTCTTCTGGTACTTCAGGTTCGGGTTGCCCACGGTGCCGGCGTCCAGGTTGGTCGTGCTGGACTTGTAGTAGTAGAAGAACGGCGGCGCCTGGTAGAAGTGACCGTAGTTGAAGTACAGCTTGGATTCCGCCGTGATCGGGTGACTGATCCCCAGGCGGGGCGAGATCTTGTACTGTACATTATCGGCTTCTTCCGCGAAGGGTTCGCCGGCTTCCACGCGGCTTTTCATGTTATCTACAAGTTTCTGGTCCTGAACCAGGAAGTCCCCTCGCACACCTGCCTGAACGATCAACCCTTCGAATTCCATCTTGTCCTGCACGTACGCCGCGAACCGCCAGGGACGATACTCCCAGAAGTCGCGCACAGCGCCTCTGGTCGGCCAGGGTTCATTCGACCCCACCTCCGCCTCGCCAGTGTACTCTTCGTCGGGCGAAGAAATAAACTGGTTGTTCATGATGAAGTGTTTGCCCTCGAAACCGGCCTTGAACTCGTGGAATTCGTGGATCTGGCTCTGCCAGGAAAGGTCGAAGCTGTATTCTTCAGTCCTACGCTTCGCCCACACCGCCGACGCGTCCCACAGGCCCGGATTCAGGAAAAGGTCCGAGCCGTTCCAAACCCCGTTGCCGTTGTAGTCCAGGAATTTCTCCTGGCCTTCATCATAACGGCCATTCGGCACGTTGAACACCGGGTTCTCAGTATCATGCAACGTCCGGTTGGTCCAGGTGCTGTAGTTGGGATCGTATTGCAGGTAATCCGTATACACCCACTCCGTACCATGATTCTCGAGGTCGTAGGTATACCCGATCGGGAACGATTTGTCACCACTGAAGAACGTGAACAGCTCGTACTCGTCGAAGTAGTTGTTCGGCGGATCGTAGCGTCCGTTCAAGGTCGGCGTCATGAATTGTTGTTCGCCACCAAGCGACTCGAGACCCAGCACTGAACCAAGCTGGAAGCCGGCATTGGAGGAAGGCAGATCCCAGAAGGGCTCGCCTTCGTCCCACTTGCCGTTGTACACGCCGGTTACCGGGTCCGGAAGGTCAATAAACGGCTCGCCGGTATCGAAATACAGGTCACCGTCCCAGAACGGTTCCGGGTCGTCGTCCGGTACGCCACTCTGGGTCTGAACCAGATCGAGCTTATCCATCTCGCCGTTCGCGTTCTGGTCGTCGTACCCTTCCCCGTCGTCCTGTACGCCGTTGCCGTTGTAGTCGGTAAAGGGTTCGCCCTGCTGCCAGACACCATCGCCGTTCAGATCTTCAAACGGTTCCCAACGATCAAACACGCCGTTGTTGTTGGCGTCCTGGAAACGTTCGCCGTCCCAACGCCCGTTGGAGTTGATATCCTGCTCGGCCAACTGCGGCTCCGCCGGATCCCACACGCCGTTGCCATTCAAATCCTGGAAAGGATCCCAGGGATCCCAAACACCTATGTTGTTGGCGCCGGTTACAGGGTCGGCGCGGTCGGTCCACGGTTCGGCGTAGTCATACACGCCGTTACCGTTGATGTCGATCCAGTCTTCACCCGGATCCCACTGGCCGTTCATGTTGAGGTCTTCGTACCCCTCGCCGCCGCCGTCGTAAATCCGGTTGTTGTTGGAATCAAACCAGCCGTCGACGAAGTTGTTGCCATTTTCGTCCGCCGCCAATTCGTCGTACACTTCGCTGTGGACAACGCCGTCGTTGTCGGCGTCCTGGTCCCACACTCCGTTGCGGTTCAAGTCCAGCGCCGCCACAGTCTGCTGGTTCTCCACTTCGTCCGATAAGGTGAATTCACCCGGATCTTTCTGGCCCGGAGTCGCGCTGGAGTTCAGCACCTGGTGACCCACGGTCACCTTGAAGAGGGTCTTGCTGCTGATCTGGTGGGTGTACTCCAGGTTCACCGAGCTGCGGCGGTCCTGAGCGCGTGGACGGTTCTGCAAGTTATGCTTGTAGTTCCACGCGAAACTGCCAGAATACGTCCCGTCGCCAAACCCAACCGGGAACAGGTCCCAGACACGGGCGCGAGTCGAATAATACATCGATGCTTTTCGGCCATTGCCCAACTCCAGGGCGAACTTCATCGAGGTCGACCAGTCGTTGTACTGGCGTTGCGGAACATTGAAACCGAAGCCGGCGTAGTCGTTTGCTTCGTAATCGACGCCCAACGGTGTGTAGGTATCCGACACGTTGGCGTTGGCGGTCAGATAAAACGTGACAGGCCGCCCAAAGACCTTATCACTGAAAGGCAGCGGGCCGCCCAGCGAGGCGTTGGCACGGTCCTGGTTAAACCCGTTGTCATCGAACAGATGATCCTGGCTCCACTCGACGCTGCCGTTGTAACGGTCCGACTGGCCTTCCGGGGTAGTGATTTCCACAACACCCGACATCGCCTGTCCATATTCCGCCGACATACCGCCGGTCAGAATCTGGATTTCCTGAATGTTGACGGCATTCAGGTTGATGGGCAGCACCTCGCCGGTGATGGGGTCACGGCTGTCGATGCCGTCCACCACAAAACGGGCTTCCGAGTTACGGCCGCCTCGAATGTGGATCTTCCCCTCTTCGTCCAGCTTGAATCCCGGCATGGACTGTAACACTTCGGTCACGTCCTCCACCGCGCTGGTCTGAAGCGACTCACCCGTAATCCGCTGTACACTCGAGGTGGTGCCCAACTCGACGGTCGGCTTCTCGTAGGTGATGGTTACATCCGGAAGCGCCATGGTGCTCGGCGTCAGCTTGAACTCCAGAGTCGTGGTGCGATCAATGTTGATCACCACTTCCTCGTAGGTCATCTCATGATACCCGACCGCAGAAGCCACCACATTGTACTTGCCGGGCTGGACGCCAATAATGAAGAAGTTGCCGTCCAGGTCCGTCGCCGCACCCCGGGACGTTCCTTCGAGAACCACGTTGGCGCCGATAATCGGTTCTTCCTTCTCGGCGTCGATCACGGTTCCCTTGATTTTACCGGTTTGGGCTGAAGCGGTCAGCGGCAGGAGCACACTCAAGCCAACCACAGCAAGCAACACCATCCACTCACGTACGCGCCAGGATCGCATACGCACCTCCATCCAGGTTGGTCAAAAATCCGTGGCGACAAGGTAGGGACGTGCTCACACAACTCGCAAGCTATGCACACAAATCTCAAACATTCCCGCACGGACTGTGCAATCGGTGTCAATGATGACACTTAACAGGAGACTCTTCTTCCAACACCAACACCGACTCTGTGAAACAAATCGCGGCGGCGCGACCCCGCGCCGCCGCGCAAAACGAGTCACTTAACCCATATTCTCAATGATGGCAGAGGCGTATTCCGACGTCTTCAGCTTCGTCGCGCCCTCCATCTGACGATGCAAATCGTAGGTCACCTGCTTTTTCAGGATGGTCTTCTGAATCGCATCCTGAATGGTGGCGCCGACTTCGTCCCAGCCCATGTAGTCGAACATCATCTTGCCCGACAGCATCACGGAACTCGGGTTGATGACATCCTTGTCGGCGTACTTCGGAGCCGTGCCGTGAGTGGCTTCAAACAGGCCGATGTAATCGCCGATGTTGGCTCCGGCCGCGAGGCCCAGGCCGCCCACCATCGCCGCGCCCGCGTCGCTGATGTAGTCCCCGTTGAGGTTCGGAGTACACACCACCGAATACTCGCCCGGACGGGTCTGAATCTGCTGGAACATGCTGTCCGCAATCCGATCCTTCACCACGATGCGGCCATTGGGATCGCCCGCCGGCTTGCCGCCGCGCAGCTCCGCAAACTTGCCCGGAGCCTGGATCGGAGTTACACCATCGGCCGCCACGGTCTCGTCCCACAGCTCCGATTCCGTAATCACATGATCCCGGAACTCTTCCACCGCAACTTCATAACCCCAGTTCTTGAACATGCCTTCGGTGAACTTCATGATGTTACCCTTGTGCATCAGGGTCACACTCGGCAGGTTCTTGTCCACCGCCCACTGGAGGGCCTTCCGCACCAACTGCTTGGTGCCCGTGGGGCTGATCGGCTTGATGCCGATGCCGGCGTCGTCACGGATCTGGGTCTTGCCGTAATCTTCCTTGAGAATCTTGATCAGACGCCTGGCTTCTTCCGATTCGCTCTCGAACTCCACGCCCGAATACACATCCTCCGTATTCTCACGGAAGATGATCATGTCCATCTCATGCGCACGCTTCGAAGGACTCGGCACACCTTCCACATACTTGCAGGGGCGCACACACGCATACAGGTTCAACACCTGCCGCAGCGTCACGTTCAAGCTGCGAAAACCACCGCCCACCGGCGTGGTCAACGGACCCTTGATCGCCACAAGGTACTCGCGAATGGCGTCAAACGTCTCCTGAGGCATCCAGGTGTCGCCGCCATAAGTCTCCACCGCCTTCTCACCGGCGTACACTTCCATCCAGTGGACTTTTTTCTTGCCGCCATACGCCTTCTCAACCGCGGCGTCAAATACGCGCACCGAGGCTTTCCAGATATCTCGGCCAATCCCGTCGCCCTCAATAAAAGGAATAATCGGGTTGTCCGGTATCGCCAACTTGCCATCGGCAACGATAATCTTCTCGCCATCACTCGGCACGACGATCTTGTCGAATCCGGCCATCGTTGTGTAGCCTCCCCTTGCTTACGCCCCTGTGGGGCTGGTTCCAACTTGCGCCGTCGCAATACGCGACGCTTTATGTATGATCGTTTGTTAACCTGTCACGGACGAAAGTAAGCACGAGAAACACAGAAAAACCGGATCTCAGAGAACTCCGCCTCTGACATCCGGCTGCCAGTCAGTCTGCCACTGATCACGTATCAGCTTGCTGTATTTTCTCATGAGGTGTCTGAATTCCTCACCCACCACGTTGCCCGCTCCTCGTCAATACCATTCAACCCTGCTGTGGTGAGGCTCCCGATCGCTCCTTACCCCAACTCTGTGAAAAGGTTAACAAATATATTCAGATTGTGCTTCGCTCGCAACCCTGCCAACCGGTGCACATTCGATGCGACAGGAGTCTAACAGGTTGTTTTTAATAGCCTTAACCGCAAACCCTTGTCCGGCAACAAGATAACTCATCTCGCACTGTTATCCCTCCGGGGGGACAATAACCAATGTAATACACTCAGAGGACTTACGCCAGTCCCCAGCCGGATAAGAATACGCGCATCCGCTCCGTGTGAGTCCCCTCCCAGTATAATTTGTCGCAGGTGCTGCAATAACGGTAGTTCGAGGGCTCCGGCCGCCGCGCCCGAACGCCATCGGGAGCTTGCTCATTCACCTGCTCCAGGTCGGCTGCTTCCAATGCCGTGTTACACTCCATGCAGCGTGAGAAAGGCTCGGCCCCCTCCCGGCCATAACGATCCAGCACCTCCCTTACCTGCTCGTCCGGGGCTCTGGAGAACAACAGCTTCCCCCACACCATCTCACGGTTCATGAGCAGTTTGTGGTCGGTGGTCAAGACAACTCGCTGTTGAGTTTTTGCGAGCCCGACAATCTCGCCCTCCGGAGGTCGCAGCAGCAGGTATTCCACATCAAATCCACACAGGCGCAGATACTTCGCCAGTTGTCCCACAGGCTCATCCGCCAGGAACCGGACGGGACTCGGCGACGCCGGTTGTAACAGCCGTGTTACGTTCTCGTCGAGGAAAGCGGCTCCAAACGGATAGGCCGCCACCCGCTCCCCACCTTTCAGGATCGTATCCCATCCTGTCGGCTCGCCATCAATGAGAAGCATGGCCACTTCGGTATGGGGAACGCCTCGCCCTTCGACCGCGTCCTTGACCGACGTCGGCGCGCTCAGCTCAAGGTGGATCTCCGCTTCCGGCTGCAAAGCCTTCTCCACCACGCCCGCGTCAAACCGGCAGCAGGTCGGCCCATCGGGTTGCGCTGCTCTTCCCCGCACCAGCTCGTTAAGTCCGCCGTAGAACCGCAAGGCAATCTGCATCTTCCACCTCACATGCGCTGCTTATAACTGTTCTTTAAAGCCTGAGCGTTTCAGATCGGAGATGTCGAAAAACCAGTCGCTCCGTCCTGATAAAGCAAAGAACCCGCACTCTCGCGTGGGGCTGAACAATGCGCCACAACGAAGGTAAACGTTGACCAAGAAAAACGTCCCTGCAACAGGGACGAATAAAAAGTGCTCTGGAAAAAGAAGTTAGTGCCGGTTTCGATCCAGCTTGAGTGTTGAATCACCGTTTATGGGGTGTTTGGCTCGACAGTTTACTGTCGGGTTTCAACACGAACGAGTCAACTGGATCTAAAGTGGCATTAGAGGCTGGGGTCACTGCCCCTCCATCCAGCGTTCACACTCGATCGCGGCCATGCAGCCGGTGCCGGCGGCGGTAATGGCCTGGCGGTAGACATTATCACGGACATCACCCGCAGCGAAAACACCTTCGATCTTCGTCTTCGAGGTACCTTTCTCCACTTCCAGGTAGCCGGTCTCATCCATGTCAAGCTGTCCGACAAACAGCTCGGTGTTCGGCTTGTGTCCGATGGCGATGAACAGCCCCTTCACCGGCAATTCGCTGATCTCTTCCGTCTTGAAATTCTTGATTTTCAGGCCCGTCAAACCGTCTTCACGAGAGCCCAGCACCTCCATCACGCCGCTATCCCAGATGAACTCGATCTTCTCATTGGCGAACGCCTTATCCTGCATGATTTTGGAGGCGCGGAGCTCGTCGCGGCGATGGATCACAAACACCTTTTTGGCGAAACGTGTCAGAAACGTGGCCTCTTCCATGGCGGTGTCGCCGCCGCCCACCACGGCGATCTCCATGTCCTTGAAGAAGGCGCCGTCACAGGTCGCACACGCGGACACGCCGAAGCCCTTGAAATCGGCTTCACCGGGCACTCCCAGCCATCTTGCGGTGGCGCCGGTGGCGATGATCACCGCATCGGCGAGGATCTCTTCGTCCTCGACCCACAGCTTGTACGGACGTTCGTGCAGCAGGTCCACCCTCGTAACGTCTTCCTGCCTCAGTTCCGCGCCGAAACGGCCGGCCTGCTGACGCATCTGCTCCATCAAATCCGGACCGCTGATCCCCTCCGGAAAGCCGGGATAGTTCTCAACATCGGTTGTGATCATAAGCTGCCCGCCGGCGGCGAAACCTTCCATCACCAGCACCTTCAGATTGGCGCGGGAGGCGTAAATCGCCGAGGTCAATCCTGCAGGGCCACTTCCAATAATCACAACCTGGTAATGCTTCGTCCCGCTGTCGTCTGTCTCCGGTTTGCCCGAATCCAAGGTGACACTCACGTCCATAAGAAACTCCTGTCTATGGTGTAGTCGTTGTTTTGTTTTCCACCGCCGCATGCAACAGGGTCAATGCGACCGGAACCGCCGTTTCGCTGCGCAATCTTCTTGGCCCCAGGGAAAGCCCGATCCAGCCCGCCTCTTTAAGGAACGCGATCTCGTCTTCATGCAGACCGCCCTCCGGCCCGATCAGGACCATGGCTTCGTCGCCGGAATGCAGTGTTCCGGGCGCTTCCCCTTCCGGGTCGCAATAATACCTGTGCTGCGTGTTGCCCTTTTCGATGCACCACGTTTGCAGGTGTTGCGCGTGGGAGATGCTCGGCGCGAGCCCTCGTCCCGTCTGCTTGGCGGCGTTGACTGCACGCTTTTCCGCTTTCGTCGCTCGCTGCGGTGACCATGAAGCGATCGAGTGCCTCATGGTCAACGGTGTGATCGAGTGTACGCCGGTCTGCACCGCCTGGTCGAGGGCGTCGAAAAAGCGGTCACCCTTCAGGATACCCAGGCCGAGGGCGATGCGGATTTGCGGCTCGCGCCAGTCGGGCGTTTTGTCGCCGAGACTGCAAATCGCCTCGTGTTTGGAGGCCTCCACAAACACAGCGTCCCAGGCGGACCCGCGCCCATCGATCAGAATAATCCTGTCGCCCGGATTGGCGCGACGCACCCTGGTCAGGTGATGCGCCTCCTCCGCGCGCAGCGTAGCACGGGCGCCTCCCTCGTCAACATCCCCCGGTTGCACCCGGTATACTTCCACTTGCGCCATGGGGAAAAGATAGAGACTCACAGATCGGTCCGCCACCATCCAATGCACCGAATCGCCTCCTCCGCGTTGTCTGGATACTTCGATGGGAGCTACCCGCCGTATTGCAATAATGGTCGTTTTCCCCTAGCTTGAAAAGTTTAGCGGGATGCAGGTGTTTGGCGGTTCAAACCCCGCCGCAATCCCTGATATAGCTAAACAAACCAGTCTTCCGCGCGATCAGGAGGAGTACCGTGATAGGGAACCAGGAAAGCGAAACCGCTCTTCGCACCATCCTCGAGGAGTGGGAAAAAGGAATCAATCCTCTGCGTGTCAAGGTCAAGAAAGCCGAATGGCAAGCTTTGGTCAGCGGCAAAGAGAAGGCCTTTGACGCCTTTGCGGAAGCTGAGCAGGTGCTGAAGTTCAAGTTGGGCAACCGGGAGTTGGTGGAAGACATCAGCAAACGATTGGCTGATACGGGTGTTCAGGATCTTACCATTCGTCGCTGGGCGCATCTCGCACGGTTGGAGATCGTCCCCAATTGCATTGAACAGGAAGTGCTCGGCGACCTGATCACGCGCCAGAAGAAAATCGACGCGAAGATCAACATCTTCCGGCCGGAGATCTCCGGTGAGACCGTGACCATGAACAAGGTCAACGACATCCTGCGTACCAGCAAGGACCTGGCGTTGCGGCAGGAGGCCTGGGAAGCCAGCAAACAGATCGGCCCCATGATCAACGAGGAACTGATCGAGTTGATCAAGGCGCGCAACCTGGCGGCGCGGTCCATCGGTTTTCCGGATCACTATCGGATGAGCCTGGAGCTTCAGGAAATCGACGAAGCCCGCCTGTTCAGCGCCCTGGGCCGGTTCGCTACGCTGAGCGAAGATGAGTATCGCCGGATGAAAGCCCGGCTGGACCGTCAACTGGCTGACCATTTCGACATTGATGTGACCGATCTGGAGCCTTGGCACTATTCCGACACGTTTTTCCAGGAAGCCCCCGGTTTCATCGCTGAAGAGAGCGACGCGGTCTACGCCAAGCAGGATACCCTGCGCTGGGTCAAGCGCTACTTCAAAAACATCGGTCTGCCCATCGACGCCGTTTCCAACAATGGCGACTATGAAGAGCGCGCCGGGAAGTTCCCTCTCGCTCTGTGCAGCAACATCGACCGCAAGCACGACGTACGGGTGTTAATGAACATTAAGAACAACACCTACTGGGCGGAAACTGCGCTGCATGAGTTCGGCCACGCGGTCTATGAGCTGCACTACGATCCCAGCCTGCCCTTCACCTTGCGCCAGCCGGCGCATGACTGTGTGACCGAGGGGGTGGCTATGTTCTTTGGTCGGCTCGCACGAGAGCCCGAATGGATGGCCATGATGTTTCGCCTGAAAGGCGACACGCTACGTAAGCTTTATGAACCCATGAAGGAGTGGCAGCGTTTGTCGCAAGCCATCCAGGCGCGTTGGACCCTGGTGATGTCCCACTTTGAACGAGGTTTGTACCGTGATCCCGATCAGGATCAGCAGGCGCGCTGGTGGGACCTGGTGGAACGGTTCCAGTTGCTGCGCGCGCCAAAGGGGCGCAGCGAACAGGCCGACTGGGCCGCCAAGATCCATATCGCCGGAGCACCGGTCTACTACCACAACTACATCCTGGGCGACTGGATCGCCAGCCAGCTCCATTTTGCCTTAATACGCGACCTGAAACCGGAAGATCCCATCTGGGTCAACATGCCGCAATTGGGCGACTGGTTCAAGGAAAAGATCTTCAAGGAGGGCGGCATGTGGCACTTCAACGAGTTGGTGCGCAACGCCACAGGGCACTCCGCGCGGCCCGACGAATTCACCGCCCAATTCCTGCGCTGATATGACGATTGAATCCCTGACAGTAGGCAACCTGGCGACCAACGCCCTGGTCGTGCATGACGGCGCGGTGGCGGTGATTATCGATCCCGGCGCGGAAGCCAACCGATTTGTACGCATTCTGGACCAGAACCACCTTACCCTGTCCGCCATCCTCCTCACCCACGGCCACGCGGACCATATCAGCGCTGTAGGTACATTGCGCGAAGCTTATCCGGACGCGGTGGTGGTATGCCATCCCGAAGATGCGCCCATGCTCCGTGACGGGCGCAAGAACCTGGCCATGTTTATGGGCGAGGAGCTGGATGTGGGCGCACCGGACAAGACGGTCGAGGATGGCGACTCGCTCACGTTCGGCGAAATGCACTTCAAGGTGCTCCACGTCCCCGGACACACACCCGGCCAGATCGCGTTCCTGTCCGAGGGCAACCTCTTCGCCGGCGACACCCTGTTCGCGGGCGGCGTGGGTCGCTGGGATCTGCCCGGCGGCGACGGCAAGCTGCTCTTCAAGAAGCTGCACGAGAAAATCATGAGCCTGCCCGATGATATCGTCGTCTGGCCCGGACACGGCCCCTCCACAACGGTAGGCCACGAACGCAAGCACAACCCCTATATGGACCCCTCGTTCGATCCGGATGCGGTCGGGCTGTAACCGGCTTGTTGCTGCTGCTACGCGCCGTACTTGGTCAGCTTATCCGCATGCGCCAGCGCCAGGGGCATCATGTGCATCATCGGCATACGTCCCAGCCCGCCATACAATGCAGCGGTTTCACCGAATTCCGTCACCGCGTCGGTGCGAAGGTTGTTCCCCCACATCAGCATCGGCACCGGATGCCAGGAGTGGCCCACCATCACAGCCGGGGTGGAATGGTCGCCGGTGATGATCAACACGTCGGGCCTGGCTTCCAGGATGGACGGGATCGCTTTGTCGAATTCTTCAACCGCCTCCACCTTCGCGTCAAAATTGCCGTCCTCGCCGCGCGCATCGGTGTACTTGTAATGCACGTAGAAGAAATCGTAGCTGTCGCGGTAATCCCCTACGGCCAGACAGCGGTTGACCAGGCTGGGGTCATCGTTGATGACGCTCATCCCTACCAGCTTCGCCAGGCCCCGGTACATGGGATAGTCCGCCAGCGCCGCCGCCTGCAGGCCAAACCGGTCGGCCATCGAAGGGATCGGAGTTTTCGCTGCGAAGCCGCGCAACAAGGCGCCGTTGGCTTTCTCCTCCTCATCGAGGATACGCCTGGCCTGCTGGCCGAACTCGTCCATTAGACGTGCCGTGCGGGCCGCGTTTTCAGCCAAAGGCTTGCACTTCAACGGCGGAACGCCGGTGCGCTGAGGGTCGGTATCCATCAACTTGGCGTTCAGTTTCTCGCCTCGCAACACCAACAGGAAACGGTGATCCTTAACCGAGCGCACGAACACCTGGACACCGCCGAGGTCGATCTCCTCTTCCAGCTTCTTACAGAGCGGTTCGGATTCCGAAGTTGGAATGCGTCCCGCGCGCCGGTCGGTGACATTGCCGTCATCGTCGAGGGTGCAGAAATTCCCGCGAGCGGCGACATCGCCCTCCTGGATGTCGAAACCGGTGCCGAGCGCCGCCAGCAGGCCGCGTCCGACATTGTTTTCGATTGGGTCGTACCCGAACAGGGCCAGGTGCGCCGGGCCGGAGCCGGGCGTGATGCCGGGACCGATGGGATCCAGCAGGCCGGAAGCGCCCTCACGCGCCAGTTGGTCCATGTTGGGAGTGTCGGCGGTCTCCAGTTCCGTTTTTCCGCCCGGCGCCTGCGGCAGACCGCCCAGGCCGTCGGCCACCAGCAGAACGATGCGCTTGTCGCTGCTGACTACCTGGTTTTCCGTTATGAGACGCATGGTGTAGCTCCTTTCCTGCAAAGCGAAACTGCCAGGGCCGCGCAACAGGGCGAGACGTCTGACAGGGATGTAGCTTGTTGTAAACCCTTCCGGGTTGATAAGGGAATAAACGGCAATCGTAAAACCAGGGTGCGCGCAAGAAAACAACGCGTTCAGTTTGTACGCATGCCCTCCGCGATGCCTTTCCATCGCTGATTGTGATGTCAGACCACCCCAAAGCGCACAGCATACGGGCCTTGCCGCCAGCACCAAAATTGTGTTGAGCGCACGGTTTTCGTGGTTAACATTCTGTAGTATATGAACTTATCTGGATTCCTGCCTTCCAGACTGTCGCAGAATCAAACCCACTCTCATTCCCGCGAAGGCGGGAATCCAGGCAAGATGCAAGAATACAATAAGTTAGCAATTCAGAACCAGAGTAGTGTTCAATAGGGAGTTTTTATGGTTAACATGTTGTAGTATATAGACATGACTGGATTCCCGCCTTCG
>CAZYOC010000003.1:0-48832 GCA_964648415.1 uncultured bacterium
GTGTTTCCATAGTTAACATGTTGTAGTATATAGACATGTCTGGATTCCAGCCTTCCAGACTGTATCACAATAGAAACAGCTCTCATTCCAGCGAAGGCTGGAATCCAGGCAAGGTGCAAGAATATAATAAGTTAGCGCCTCAGAACCAGAGTAGTTTCGATGATGGGTTTTCATAGCTAACATCTTGTAGTATATAGACATGTCTGGATTCCAGCCTTCGCTGGAATGAGATTCCTCTCGCATTCTGCGACAGTCTGCTTCGTGGGGATGAGAGTAGCACGGGCGTCCCGTTCGTGAATTGAGTATGTATTCTACAGTCCGTGATTTTCCCCGGACGGCGAGTATCTCTTTGTTGAAGCACCATCAAGTAGATTTCATTGTTGGAATCAGAGCAGAGTCATGCTTTTCACACCAAGCTGCCCGGGGCAAAGCCGCTCAATATAGGCAAGACGCGCCACCAGAAGCATTCCTGCGGTTCACTGCCTCACCAGCCGCAGGAATTTCTGCGCCGCGCGGCCATCGGTGTAGAAATAATCCACCTGTTTGACCGCTTCGAGGTAATACAGCCGAGCCTGGTAGAGCTTGGCTTCCCGGTAGCGAATCATGGTCGGCAGGCTGAAGACTGAAATGTCTACCTTCATGTCGCTTTCATGGTCAGCAGGTTTGATCAACTCGCTGTCGGTGATGATGTCCCCCGCCTCCGACACAGCCTTCACACCCGGATCCTCGAAATCCAGCCAGGTGTAATCCATGTACACTTCGCCCGGACAACGCCGCAGCTCCTCATAGAGTTTCGTCCGCATCTCCATGTCGTCCTGCTCGAAATCCACCAGCAGGAACAGGTCGATGTCCGATTCCGGAGTGCAGTAGCGCCGGGGATGCACCCAGTCTCCGCGTTTCAGGACCGCCAGCAGCCAGGGCTGCGCCGTCAGGTCGTCGAGGTACTTGCGGACGTTAAGCTCGAACCACGCTTGCAGCTGTTGCCTCCGCGCCGCTGCTTTTTCCAGTTCCTCCTTGTAGACACGCGCGGTCGTCTCCTCCCCCAGGCCCAGCACCACAATATCCACGATCCGGTCATCCTCCCGCTCCGGGTACCACATGGGCGGAGTCCGGTAGAGCTGGAACACGGGCGGTTTGCCCTTCATCCTCAGCAGTGCGCGGATATCCTCGGCGAGGGCGGGCCGCTCCGCCTCCGGCGCGTCCGTCAGTTGCGCTTCCACGTAGCCGGAAGTCCGTTCCATCACCCGGTACAACACCAGCGGCTGTTGGCGATCCCGTATGTACTCGAACAGTTCCATCCTGTCCCCTTATGCAACCTGTCACCCCTCCCGGGGTAATAGCATTTCGCATCGGAATGGCGTACATTCCCCGCTGAAAGAACGGGAGAAAGAGACGGCAACGCAACCGCCCCAGGGAGAGGAACCATGGAGAATCTGATCTATCTCGACAACGCCGCTACGGCGTGGCCGAAACCACCGGAAATGTATGATTTCATGACGGAATTTTACCGCAACAACGGCGTCAATCCCGGACGCAGCGGGTTCGACATGGCCATCGGCGCCGGCGACCTGGTGGAGAATACCCGCAAGAAGATGGTCGAGTTCTTCCATGGCGATTCGCCGGAGCGCGCGATATTCACGTACAACGCCACCGACGGGCTGAACCTGGTCATCCAGGGCATCGTGGAAAATGGCGATCACGTCATCTCCACCAACCTGGAGCATAACAGCGTCCTGCGCCCCCTGAACGTGTTACAGCGGAACGGTGTCTGCGAGGTGACCTACCTCCCCTTCAACGAGAAGGGCTTCATCGAACCGGAGCAGGTAAAGGCTGCGCTGCGTCCCAACACGAAGCTGGTAATCATCAACCACGGTTCCAACGTGATCGGCACGATCCAGGACCTGGAGGCCATCGGCGAGGTGGTGGCGGACCACAAGTGTCTGTTCGTGGCGGATGTCAGCCAGACCGCGGGCGTGATCCCCATCGACATGCACGAGATGCAGCTCGACGTCATCGCCTTCACCGGCCACAAGGCGATGATGGGCCCGACCGGGATTGGCGGCGTGATTGTACGCGATCATGTCCACATCAACCAGACCCGCGCCGGCGGCACCGGGGTGCGTTCCGCTTACCCCTACCATCTGGATGAGTATCCGTATCGCCTGGAATACGGGACCGTGAACCTGATCGGCATCGCCGGCCTGTTCGCCGGGCAGGAATGGATCGCCAGGACCGGCCTGGCCACTATCTACCAGCACGAGCGCAAGCTGCTGAGCAAGTTCGTGGAAGGGATCCGTGGGATTGATGGCCTGGTCGCCTATGTTTGCGAAGACCTGACCGATCATCTGTCCACGGTGTCGATCAACATCGAGAATATCGAAGCGATGAACGTGGGAATCATGCTGGATGTGGACCACGACATCGCCACACGAACCGGGCTGCAATGCGCGCCGAAAGTTCACGAGCAGATCGGTACGCTGGATCTTCACGGCACGGTGCGTTTTTCCATCGGTGCGTTCAATACGGAAGAGCACATCGACAAGGCGATCGAAGCTCTGAAGGACATCTCGGAGACCGCGCCGCGTATGCCGCAGCACTGATCGGTTATACGGGTATTACTGAAGTTGAGTGTTCGAGCGAAACGATTCGCTAATGGATCGGCTTTGGCATACCTGGTGTTTTTGCGGGTAGTGAATCGGGCGGCATTTCCGTGACCACGAAGGCCAGCTTTTCAACCTCCAGGCCGTAGTACAGGTCAACCGCAACCGACTCAGGAGTTACCATCACCAGAGTATTGTCCGGGGAGAAACGGACGACATGGTATCCCGGCGGGAGCTGACGAATCAACTTGTGTGAACGCCCCACCAGCTCGTCGTCCACCCAGACATCGCCCGGAACGCCGCCGGTCTGCACGATGATTTTTGGAGCGGTGAAGCGGATCACAAAGAACACCACAACCGCGACCCCGAAGAACAGGAAGTTAATCACCATCATCCGTTTCCGGACACGATTCATCTTCTCGGGATCACGCTGCCAGGCGGTCGCCATCCGGCTGCGACGCTGTTCGCGACTCGAGGCGCCCTGCTGCTCGTCTCGTCGCTGCGCCTGAATCCGGCTCGTCTCACGGGTGAATGGATCCCCAGGCGGGACATCGATTCGTGTACGCTTTCGGTCCGGTTCTTTCCTGGATTCAGTCACCTCTCCCCTCCGCAGCAAAGCCTGTGAGCGTAATGGTACGCGCTGATCCCGCCTTCCGCAAGGCTTTCACCGGCTTCCAATCAGGCACGGTGCTTGCAAATACTTCAGGCAGAGTTCTTTGGCAAGCGGCCCGCAGAATCGACAAAGGCTTGTTTTTTCAAACAATGAGATCGATACATGCTGTGGTATATCAACCACACTGTCACGGGGGAGGCGTCAGGTGGACGGGAGTTCAAGTTTACTTCCCCTCCCTATTGGAGCTGAGCGGGCGGCGGGATATTTTGCAACAACAGCGATACGACGTAAAACCAAACAGCATAGAAACCCAGGAGGGGCCATCATGGGCGCAACCTTCAGACAATTGCTGACCGGCATTCTCGCAGCGAGCCTCGTGGTAAGCTTCGCGAGCGGCCTGTTTGCGCAGATCACTCCCATCGACGAGAACACGGTTTGGGTGCAGGCGCAGGGCCGAGCCGAGAAGGACGGCGACAGCCACAAGCGTGAAAAAGAGGCGCGTGACAACGCCAAGCGCAACGCCATCAACCTGCTGGTCAACGCCATCCTGACAGATCAGCAGGAACGTGAAGCCTACCGCGCCATCGAGGACCAGTTCCTCGCCGACTTCGAGCAGTACATCCTCGACGTGATCCCGGAGCGGAAGTACATCGACGCCAGGCGCCTGGTGATGGGCCTCAAGCTCAAGGTTAACAAGGATCTGGTGCGCCAAAGACTGGTCGACTTCGGCGTGATTACCAGCGCGAAAGAGAGCCGGATCGCTCTGGACCGCTTCACCATCATGCCCTACCTGGATGAAGAAGCCTCTTCTTCTGAAGCGCTGCAATGGAAGGATCTGTTCTATACCCGTTTCCGCGCCTTCTTCGAGGACCAGGGCATCCCCACCATCGGCTACGATGAAGTCATGGCGACGGAAGGCGACGAGGAGATCCTCGCCAAAGCCAAATCCAGCACCGCCGACAGCGACGAGGAAGACCTGGCGCTGCAGATCGCACGGAATACCCCCGCCGACATCTATGTCAAGATCGTGGCCCGCATCGAGCACGGCCAGTACCGCGGCAATAATGTGGATAAAGTGATCCTGACCGTGGGCGCCTACAATGTGATGACCGGCGAATTTATCGGCAGCGGCGAAGGCTTCAGCGAACCCATGTCTTTGTCGAGCTCGGGCACTACCATCGCTGCGGGCATCGACCAGGCCATGAACGCCGCCATGAATTCCGTAATGGACCGCATCACCAGTTTCTGGCGGGACTTCGTGCGCCACGGCCGCCCGGTCAAACTCATCTTCACCGACTTCAGCTTTGGTGAACGCGGCCAGATCAAGCAGATGCTCGAACGGATCACCAACGACCAGAAGCTGATGAAGCAGGCCGGCAACGTTACCGAATACATGGTCTGGTACGACGGCGACGTGCAGGACCTGATGTACAAGGTCTACGAGGAAGGTCAGTTCGAGGGCAAACTCGCGGAAGACCCGTCGCTGATTTCCAACACCATCCGCTTCTATCGGAAAACGGAATAGCGTCTGATAAAGCTGTGTCGTGTCGGATCCTTAGCGCAGTCTGCGGAGATCTGACACCGGAGCAAGAAGAACCAAAGCAGACCTGTCGTGTCGGATCCTTAGCGTCGTCTGCGGAGATCTGACACCGGAGCAAGAAGAACCAAACGAGTGTCGACATAAAGGAGCGCAACATGAACGGGAAAACAGTTATCCTAACTGCGCTTGTCATAACGGCGCTGATCGCCCTGGTGAGCGTCTCGCTGGCGCAGGCGACCATTGTGGAAGTAGACGGCTACGGGCAGACGTACGACGACGCCCTGCTGGACGCCAAGCGCACCGCAGTGTCGGTCGTCATGGGGCAATACGTGGACAGCAAGACCCTGGTGCAGAACTTCGCGCTGCTGTCCGACCGTATCCTGACCAGCAGCAGCGGGTATGTGAAAAGCTACGAAGTACTTGAAGAGGGCCAGGTTGGCGGCAGCTACCGGCTGAGGATCCGCGCCGAGGTGGCCTCTACGACCATCCGGGACAACATCGACGCCATCGCGGTGTTGCAGGCGCACCAGGGCAACCCCCGCTTCGTGGTCGTGCCCGATCCCAACCCGTTGGCCGACTATTTCCGCCCCAACAACGAAGCGGTCCTCGAAAGCCAGCGCGCCATCGAGAGCTACCTGGCTCAGCGGCAGATGAACGTGGTTCAGGCCCCGATGGGGTACAGCGGCGGCGCGGTGAGCGGCAGCGCGGATATGCTGCGCGACCTTTCGCAATACGCCGCCGGCCTTGGCGCCGAATACGCGGTGTACTTCTCGGTAAAAGGAACCGCCAAGGGCAAGAGCCGGACTTTTAAAACCGCCACGACGATTGTAAACGTGACCATCGTAAACACCGGCACATACCGGATCTACGCGCAGGAAGACGGCCGGGCGGAGGCGGGGGACGATACCGCCATCAGCTTCGCGTACCAGAAGTCCGCACGCGAGGCCGCCACTAAAGCCACGGCGGATGCGCTCGACAAAGTCCTCGCCGACTGGAGCCGCACCGGCACCACTGCGGGGAGTGCTTATAGCTTGATCATCGAGGGCGTAAACGGCGAAGACCTGGTAGCTTTCGAGGGCGCACTGGACCATAGCGGAGCTGTCAAACAGGTGACGCGCCGAAGCTACTCGGACAATGAAGCTTTTCTTGAGGTGACAGTAGACGGTTCCATCCAGGAACTTGGCGCAGCGGTAGGAATCGCTCTTGAGGAACAGGAATTCGACTGGGCGCTGGTGGCCTTCGACGGAACCACGCTGACCTATCGCGTACCCATCATGTTCAAGGCGCAAAAAGAATAGCTGGTTAAGCAGGCTGGACATGATTGACGGCTTTCCGAAAGGGAGCCGTCATTTTTTTTCGGCTATCAAACGCAGGTAAAGGGCCTCGTGTTCATCGAGGAAACGATCACGGTGAAAGTATGTTTCAGCTCGTTTACGAGATTCATGCGCCATCTCGATACGCTTTTCGCGCGGCATGGTCAGCATTCTCCTCATGGCCTCCGCGATGTCATCCGGATCCTTGGGGGCAATGAAGAATCCATTTACATCTTCATCAATCATGAGCTTCAGGTCCGAAACGTCGCTGACCAAAAGCGGCAGGCCGCTGGCCATGGCTTCACAGACCACGTTGGGATACCCCTCGCCATTCGAAGCAAGGACAAACACATCGCTCTCACGCAGCAATTCCGGAATATCGGATCGTTCGCCCAACAACAGAAACTGATCCTCAATGCCGTGTTCACGGATAATCGCATTCACGTCATCAAACGTAGGATTGGGCTGCCCATGGAGAAGATCACGCACCGTCCTGCCAGCCCAGCGGAACTTCATATTGGTATTACCTTCCTGCTTCAGTTTCGCCACCGCTTTCGCAATGCTCACTGGATTCTTGTACGGATGCAGTGTGGCGACACAGATGAAGCGTACATGATCCGATTCGCCACGCATACCCTCTGCCGGATAGAAACGCTCCAGATCAACCGTATTCCAGATCGTGGAGACTCGATCCCGCAGATGGGGGCGCTGGGCTTGCATGATTGCCATGCTGTTGCGTGAATTATGCACAATCCAGTCGCTACGCGATTCCATCAGATGATAGAGCTTCTGCCTTGTCTTCGATATGCCATCCGGAGACCAACCGTAGGTGCTGCGTTCAGAAACCACCGTGACATACCGGTGTGGCAGCAGGGACAACAGTTGCGCCATGAGCGCCGAACCACGCAGATAGGCATGAAGCACATCGGGCTGTACCTGTTTCAACCAGAAGTAAGTATTTCGAATGCGAGCGAAGTAATTCGGGCTCGCCAGATACGTCACCTCAACACCGGCCTCGATCAATTGCGCCTTGAAAAAATCACCGGGCAGATGCACGGCGATCTTAACCTCGTGTCCGCGCCGGCTCAACCCGCAGGCCAACTCGGTGATTTGACGCTCCGCCCCACCGGATGTAAGAGACTGTATCAACAAGGCAATTTTCACAGCCCAGCTTTCCCGACGTTTTCACCGTTTTCACTCTCAAGCAGCTCTCTGGATCATCGCCGCCATGCCCTCTTTCAAACGATGCAGGGCGTCGTCAAGATACGACATCCAATTCCGCTCGGAAAGAAAAAACCGATGTTCCTGATGAACACCGGCGGTTGCCTGCATTGGATAATCCGCGCTGACCTATTCTTCCGGCGGAGCCTGGTTAGGTAAGACCGCCCTGGTGACTCTGTCTGCTGTCTTGTCAACAACATCCGGCCGGTCATAGTACGCTTCGTTTACACGACGATTGACCACGTCCAGATTCTCCGCCGGGCCGGTTTCTTCCACGGTGTTGCGCACCAGGGAATCGGTCAAGGCGTCCATGACCTCAGGGCGGTCGTAATAGCCGTCCTGGACACGCTGCTTGATGCGGGCCAGTTTGTCTTCACGGGAGGCCTCTTCGACATCGGCGTACGCCTCCATATGGAGCTGAGCGAGCTCCTGGTAGCGTGCGATCTCGGCGGCGTCCACCGAAATCCGGCTCTCATCCGCATGGGGCGATGAAGCAGGCTTTGTATGCTGAGCGTCCGGTGGTTGCGCCTTCGAGGATTCTTCCGACCGTGTCACATGGCCGGGACGAATCTTCATGGGCTGCGACCCCTCCGGTATTCGGTCTACCATAGTCTCACCTCCGGTCTGAGGCGTATATCAACATCCGACAGGCCTGGGGAAAGGTTATGCGGATGCTGACTTCTCTTGCTTACGCACCTCGTTCCATGCCGAGCGCAAGTCACGGAGCATTCGGGCGACGGGCTCGAGCCGGTCCGCATCGCCGTTCGCGTTCGCCATCAGCAGCTCGCTTGTGAAGAACCCGTATAACCGATCCAGGTTCTCGGCGATTTCGCCACCCGCCTTTTTGTTCAGGGAGTTGCGAAGCTCGCTGATCAGATCGAACGCCAGGTCGAAATGCCGCACCCGGTTCTGATAATCCTTCGTGCGGATGGCGTGAGCAGCGCCTTCCACCGAACGGATCGCCGCATCGTAGACCGAAACCACGAGCGACCCCGGGTCCGCCGATTCTGCCTGAGTGTTCTCGTACTGCGCGTAGGGATTAAAGCGCGCCATGTTGAGCCTCACTGTATAACGTACAAGAAAGCAAACGTTTCTTCAAGTATCTCCACTACATCGTATTGAGCCACTGGCCCTGGGCCTGGGCTTGCGATACCGCGGATTCCATCGCCAGGAATTGACGCTCCAGCCTCTCGCGAATCGTCTCCAGGCGACGCTCCCAGCCCAGCAAGTCGTCATCAATACTATCGATCTGGTCTTCATAGGCATCCTTGACAACCTTGATCAACCCGTCAATCGAATCGGTCCATTGATCGATCTGGTTGGCGGATTGCGTTGTCACCGGGTCACCGATTCGCACGGTAGCCGTTTCGCTGCCGGCGCCTCCGCCCGGATAATTAAAGAGTATTCTCAATCCTTCAACATCTGTGTCATTCTTTCCTACCAGCAGATTGCCGTTTTCGACGCGAGCCGTATAGCCGCCAATCGTACCGGAAGTCAGTTTCCCGGAGGCGTCCCAGTTCGCTGTTACTTTATATTCCCCGCCCCGAGTGGCAATCGTGCTGGCAAAATATTCATACGTTCCCGAAGTGGACCCGTTATCCCGGACGAACAGGTTGACCACCGCGTACAGTTCCTCTTCCATTGCCTCTTGCAGTTTCGTCTTGTTCAGAGCCAACTGCCCGCCGGCGCCAACCTTGACTCCCACAGAGGACAGGTTGTTATACCTGGCCCCATCCTCAAGACCGGGAACCTCATCCGACGCGATCCGCATCAGGGCCGCTTTGACAGAAGATGCGCGTCCGTCCCCCATCAGAATACCCTGGATCTCATTCTCTTCGTCATACCGGGTTTTTGCGGATATTTCCAGCATCACTGCGTTATACGCCTCCACCCACGCCTCGATATCCGCTTTCATGGAGGTATAGTCTTCATTGATGTTGATGGTCTCGGTCAAGCCGGTGTTCGTCGCTTTCAAAGTCAGCGTCACACCCTGGATGATATCATCAATCATATTCGATTCACGGGTGATCCAGGATCCCGCCGGATACCCATCCACCCGCAGCTCGGCGTCCTGCGCCGTCTGTGTTGTCACCCAGTTTGCCGAATCAAACGCATTCGACGCGATCGTCGTACTCACATCGTTGATGGAAATGGTATTCCCGGAGCCGGTTTCATCAGAGGACAGCACCAGGTGAATCGGATTTGTCGCGCTGCCATCATCGATGGTGGACGCGGTCACACCCGGATTGTCACTGGCCCGGTTGATTTTGGACACGAGATCCGCCAAGGTCGCCCCGGAGCCGAGTGTTATAGAATAGTCCGTACCGCCAAACGCATAGGTGAACGTATTCCCGGATCCCGTCAAGGATGTCGAGTTTACATCCGCCCAGCCGGTATCATGCACAAAGATGTGGGCCTGGGCGAGCGCGTTCACCTCGATGGTATGCGACGACGCCACGGCATCTGCGGTTGCCGTAGCGGTTACGATGGACGTGTCGGTGCTGGTCGCTCGCATCTGCAGCAACTCGTCACGCGCATCCATCGTCTTGGATTTCGCCGCCAACGCCTCAAGCTTGCCCTGGATCGCGGTCCAGGCGTCACGCTTGGCCTTGAGATTATCCTGCTTGTTCAGCAGCCGTTCTACCGGTTGACTTTCGATGATCATCATCTGGTCAACGGTGTCGGCCCACTGAATGCCGGAGGACAACCCTGTGATGGTGGTGCTTGACGCCATGCCCAACCTCGCTCAGGAGGCGGGACCAAACGACTAAACCACTGATTTTCTTTGACAAAGAGCGCACAAAAAACACCCGTGGATGCGCTGTTCCCCAGCCTGGAACCTGCGCTTTCCACGGGTGGTAATCTCGAATGGCAAATCTGTTGTCAAGCCCTGCGACGGTTTTTAAGGAACCGCCCTAACCGTCCTCTGCAAGTCTGGGTTACCCGATCAGGCCCGCTACCATTTGCGGAACCATGTTCGCTTGCGCCAACATCGAGATACCCGAATTGAAGAGGATCTGCGAGCGGACGAAGTTACTCATTTCGGCCGCAATGTCGGCGTCACGAATCATGGACTCGGAAGCGACTGCGTTCTCCTTCGAGATCTTCAGGTTCAGGAGGGTATTCTGCAGACGCTCCACGTACGAACCAACCTTGGTGCGTTCCGTGTCCTTGTTGTCAATCGCGGTGTCCAGCGAGTCGATCGTGCTCTGGGCCGAAACGGTGTTCAACAGGTTCGTTCCGGACAGCCCCAGGGCGCTCGACCGCAGGTCGCCGATGTTGACGTAGTAGTAGTCCTGATTGTTCGTGTTGTACGTACCGATGTGGAACTTGAGTCCGGTCGTTCCTTCGGAGTACTCGCCGTTAATCAGGTACAACCCGTTGTAGTTGGTGGTGTTGGCAATCCGATCGATTTCCGATTTCAACTGTTGGAACTCAACGTTGAGGTAGGTACGATCGAGACTCGTCAGAGCACCGTTCGAAGCTTCGATGGCCAGCGCGCGCATCCGGATCAACTTCTCGTCGATCACCGACATGGCGCCTTCTGCGGTGGCCAAAAGGTTAATGTTGTAGTTTGTGTTGCGCTCCGCTTCATCCATCGAAGCGATCTGCGCACGCATCCGTTCACTCACCGCCAATCCGGCGGGGTCGTCCCACGCATAGTTTACCCGGAGACCAGACGACAGCCGCGTCACCGCGCTGTCCAAATCGTTCTGGCTCATCCAGACATTCCTTTGCGCAGTCAGGGAGAGTACGTTGTGGTTAATGCGCGTACTCATAGGAACACCTCCTTGCCTATGACTGAGTTTTGGAACCCCTTGCTGATCCTATTATCGGAACCAGCAGGAAAACCTTTACTTCAGCAAGGCCCGAAGCGCTCCTTGAAGTTCATGCTAACCAGCGCAAACACAAAAAACACGAAGAGCGTCTGCAGCTTGTCAAAGAGCATCAGGCGATCAGCCGATACGGTCCAGCCGTTTGCCCGTCCTTCTTAGCACAGTTTCGCCTACCGAATGCCGCAACCGGTTCTCCCGACGGAGACCGTTGCCACGCTCTCGGAGACGGTCCATGCGAGCCGCAAGCGCAGCCTGGAGATCCTTCTCACTCTCCCGGATACGCGCGACCATGTGTCGATGGTTCTTGGATAACTTGCGTTTACGTGTCTTCGCCTGCCTGCCGTCAAACGCCGGAAGCGGTTGCCCGGAATCGAACCCGAACCATTCGCACAGGTTTTCTCCCCTGCGCCGGAGAGCGTCCTGCACCTTCTGGTCGAAGTCGATCTTTGCGCCCCGGGTCGCGTCTTCCGTCGCCTCCAGGATCGCAGCCAGCAATTCTTCCGTACGCTGCTTCATGGATCAGGCGGCTCCCTTGCCGCTCCGCGCCACGAGCTGATGCAGCATCTTACCCCAGGTTTCCATCACCGGAGTCAGCTCGTACTCGATCAGGTCGGCGATCAAGATGTTGTCGCCCTGGTTCTGAGCTTCCAGGATCTCATCGAGCATTCCGCTGATCTGCTGCATCGCCTCGTCCATGTGAGTCCCGTCCTCGATCACGGTGTCGCCTTTCAGCTTCAACAGGTTGGCCACCGAGTAGCTGGTGCGCAGCACGATCTGCAGCCCATCGAGACACTGGGCGAAGATCTGGTTGGACTTCTCCACATCGCCCATCCGGTATTCTTCCGCCGCCTTGCTCAACGCCGTCATCAGGGAGCCGTGAAAATCCTCCAGGCTTTTCGCCGTATCGCCGGCCAGGTTCCGCGTGTCGCCGGTCGTCACTTCCAGCCGGCTGTGACTTTGAGCCATCGCTTCCTGCTGGTCAAAGCGCCCGGTGACATCCTCGCCGTCCAGGTTCACCTTGACTATGCTCTTTTCGTCGGGAATGCCCTTGGACACCGCCTTGACCACATCCGCCACGGTTTCCGTACCCGCCAGCGGCTGGTCCACCGGTTTCCCGTCCACAACAATACTTACCATGCTTCACCTCCTTGCAGGCTGACCACTGAACGGCCGACAACCCGTCGTACTCGTTCGAGAATCGTCTTCGCCCTGCGGTCGTATGTATGTGCTTTCTGTATGCGTTCTCGCGCTTTCGCCGTCACTCTCCTGCCAAATTCCGGGTGATCCTTCAGGTATTGAAGCTTGTTCGCCGCCTCTTCCGGATGATCAAACGTCAGGCATTCCCGGTCGTGATCAAACAATTCACCCAGGTCCTCCTGGTCGTCGGTCAGCAGTACGCCGCCGCACGCCGGGATGTCGAAGACCCGCTGGTTCACCGCGGTCGGCATCTGGAAACTGGTCACATTCAAGTGAATCCCGCCCCGGTACACCGCCGGTAACCCATCCGGATACGATACCGGTCCTTCCCAGGTGATATTGGGCGCCAGCAACCTCCACCCTTCATCCCCGTAAAGCACCAGATCCGAACGGCGGCATTCCATCGCCAGTCTGCGCCGCATCTGCAACGTCGCCCCCAGCGCCACAGCGGAAGCGTAGGTCCACCGCTGTAAACCATCCCAATGGGACAGGTCAGCGTCCAACGCCGTAGCTGCGATTTCCAATGCCACTGTGGATTCCACACGCCCGGCGAGCTGGATCTCAATCGCTTTTTCATAGAGCGGATCGTGCCCGCCGTTCAAACCGGCTTTTTTCTTCCACTCCTGCGTGGGCGACAGCATGGAGTTAACGATCCAACGCACCTCTCCCCTGCCGCCATCGTTCCCCGGGGTAAACCGCGCCGGATCCGTCGCCAGCGGCAGGAACTCCACATGCTCGAACCCGTACGCCTCGATTTCCGCCAGCGTCGCCCGCTCCCAGGTGAACAGGAAAGCGCGCTCGGTCGGCCCCACCTCATGGTTCAACAGGATGAAGCCCGGCCGGTCCACGTACCAGGACGCATACGGCAGCTCGATCTGGTCCAGCAGATTCGCCAGCTCACCCTCGCTGTCGAAGCCCAGGTGATTGATGGTCACCAGCAGGTCGGCGGACAAGCTCGCCTCAAGCAGCTCCCTGATGAAGTTCGGGTTATTCTCGTAACGCAGCTCCGTCACCTTGTGCCCCAGCCGACGGAAGGCGTCGATCAATTCCTGCTGAATGAAATAGGTTTCACGCGGGAACAGGATGTGCAGCCGCTCTCCCCGCATACGAGGCCGCTTCAAGGCGCTCGCGCCGGTCAGTGATGCTTCTGCCTTGGGTACGGGACGCGTTTCCGGCTCGACAGGCGGCATCGCGGATTCAGAGATCGTTCCCGCCTCCAGCTCCCGCCAGGCGGGCAGCAGTTGCTCGAGCAGATCCGCCGCCCCATCGGCGTTCAATGCCAGGTTCCGGTAAATCTGTTCCGTCTCTCTGGATTGCACCGCCAGATCGTTCGGTGTCAGGTTGCCCGCCTCGAAATGGAACAGCAGCATCAGGGGCCGCCAGAGATCATTCGCCAGCAGCGTATCTTCCAATTGACGATCCAGGTCCGCAATGGCCCTGCCGACCTGCTGCATCCGCGCATGGTTCCGCTGTACATCTGTGGATAATTCTTCCAGTTCAACGGCGAGGCTCTGCCCGATCCGGCCCTTCTCCGCAATGCCGCGCACGGCGGGTATGTCCCGATTCAGAAAACGTTGCAGCAAATCAGGCGGACAGGGACCGTACGCCTCAAACAGGGTGCGCGCCAAGTGATTGACGTGGAACCCGTCGGGACGGATGCCCGGTTCAAAACGAGTCTTCCACAGCTCCCGGAAGGTCTCCCGCACTACACGGTCCCGGCTGACAGGAATGCGTGTCAACGGCTGCTTCTTCCACCAGTTGTCCTCGTCAAAACCGCTCCGCCACAGCACCACGCCTAGGGTCAACTCGCCCGGCTCGTAGCGCTCCTTCACTCGGTCGTGCAGCATATCCAGCGACAACGTCGTGATGTCGTCCACCGTAATCGCCTTGTGGCAATCGAGATGCGGACAGGTGACATGGAAACTGCACGGGAAACAGGACACATTGGGCTCAACAATCAGGTTGCCATCGCCGTAAGGGCCGGTTTCATCGGACAAGGCCGAGCAGAGGGTGATCACCAGGCTGCGTGAACCCACCGCCTGCGCCAGGTGCATGGTTCCGGTGTCGTTCGTGACCAGCAGATCGGCGCTCTTCAACCAGGCCGCCAGGACCGGGATATTCGTTTGTCCGGCGAGCAGCGTCGAGCCCTCCCCCATCGCTTCCATGGCCTCTTCTGCCAACGGGATTTCAGACCTGGTCCCGACGAACAGCACATGCGCGCCGGTCTGTTCACGAAGCCTGCGTCCGACCTCGCCGAACTTCTCCGGCTCCCAGCGTTTGTTGTGTTCCGACGCTCCGCACTGCATGACGATTCGAGGGCCGGTCGTGTTTTGGAGCCCCATCTCAGCTTCCAAGGCCCGGAAGCACGCCGTCGCTTCGTCGGGTACGGCATAGCGCATCACGCTACGCTTCGTCCGGCCGCCCAGCCCGTCGCCGGTTCCCACCATCACATCCACGAGATGGAAGGGGTTCAAGTGGCGGTTCAGGTTGCCCGCGAAGAAATACCGCGCCCAGGTATTGGGAATGGCCCGGTAGCCCTGTTTGTCCAGGGTCAACCCGCCCAGCACCGGCCCCTTCATCAGCCAGCTTAATACGGACGTGACATCTGTATGGCTGACGTTATAGATCGCCTCGTAGGATACCTCAAGCAGCGGTTGAAGGGTCTTCCGAAAGTCTCTCAGGATGGAAACCATCGGCAACCGGTCCGCCTTCTTCGCGGCTTCCACCGCCAGTGTCGTCAGGACGTTGTAATCCACCGGAACCACCCGGTCCCAGCCCATGCCCTCCGCGACCGGAGCATAGCCGCTGGTGGCAAGCAGATGGATCTCCCGGCCGGGATACATCTCCCGCAACCGGTCCAGCAGCGGCCCGGTCATCAGCACGTCACCCATACGGGTCAGGTTGATGACGGCGATCTTGTTGACTGTACCGCTCATGCCGCCGCCTCCGCCGCTTTGTCACCCGCCAGGACACGCAATGCGTGAGCCCAACGCCGGAGACGCTCGGTCCCTTTCCCCCGAAGCGCGTCACGCCCCCCGGCATACAGAGTTTCGCGCTCCAGCCGGCAGGTCAGCAACATTCCACGCACCCATTGCGCCTGTTCTTCGATCTCCTGAAGCAGCTTCTCCACCTGCGCCAGTAATTCCGCCACGGGTTCATCATCCGCGGACTCGAACAGCCTGGTTATCTCGTCCAGCAGCAGGGCCGTTTTCAGCAGAAACAGCCGCTCCGCCGGGGGCAATCCGGCAAGTGGGATCATCGTACGAAACGCTTCGTCGTTGTCGTCGAGAACGCCGCGCCAAAACGTTCTCACGGCATCCATATCAAATTGCTGGTGCGGTTCCGCCTTGCCGCTGTATAGCGTTCGCACCACCTGGTCGCCGTTGGGATCGATATCTGTAATGCGCAACCGGTAACGCCCTCCGGCATTCTGTAATGCCTCCAGCCGTGGAGGCCGTTTTTCCAATACAGCCATCGCGGTTTCATAAACAGCGTCCACCGGTATCAGCTCCCCGCAGGTACAGACGGGGCAGGGATTGGCTTCCGGGCAGGGATGGTTCGGGTGCAGCGTTTCCAGCACATAGTTCCCCGGCCTGAGCGGTGCGGTTCCTTCCGGGCGCACCATGGCCAGGGAGATGGACACCACCGGGGTTCCCAGCGCCGCGGCCACATGCGACGGCCCGGAATCGTTGGTGATCGCCAGATCCGCTTCGGCCAGCACCCCGGCAAAGGTGAACAGGTCTGTTTTCCCCGCCAGGTTGAGCACTTGATCCTCCGCCCCCTCGGCCACCTGCATGCACAGCTCCTCTTCGCTGGAAGACCCCAGCAGGATGGGTAAAATTCCATTGCGGGACAGAGCGTTGATAAGCTGAGAAAAGTGTTCCGCCGGCCAGCGGCGTTGCCGCACACTCGCACCGGGTGAAACCACGATCCGGGGACGCGGCAGGTGTTTCAGCAATTCACGCGCACTTTCTCGCGCTTCCGGGGCCACGCGGTCGAGATGGTATTCCATGGGGCCGGCCGGCTGCGTGACACCGCAGGAACGCCGATGGATATCCGCCAGGTTGAACGCATTCAACCGTCGAGAGGTCACCGCCGCGTAGAAATAGCGCATCCATGCGCCTCGCACGTTCTGGCCGTCACGTCTGGAGGCGATGCGACCCAGCTTCCGCTCGCCGCGAAGCTGATACGTAAGGATGGCCGAGAACAGAGTATGAGTCAGATTGCAGATCAGGTCGTACTCTGTACGCCGAAGCGTTTCCACCTGCCCGGCCAGCGCCTGGTACTGTTGGGTCAGGGTGGCGTCGTGATCGCGAAACGATTCCACCAGTGGTTCTTCATCCAGCGTGAGCACATGGTCCACCCCCGCCAGCCCGCGCGCGAACTCCGCCAGGTTGGCGTACACCAGCACAGACACCTCCGCCCCGAGCTGCTCTTTCAGCCCTTTCGCGGCGGGTGTCATCTGCACCAGGTCTCCCATGCGGGAGAGGTTGACCAACAGCACTCTCATGCGACGCCCTTCTCCTTGGCCCACTGGTAAAACTCGTTCATCAGCAGGAATACGGCTTCCGTTTCATCCAAATCGCCCTCGCCGTGCTTGACTTTTTCCGCAATGTCTTCCAGAGTCAGCTCGTCATCGGGCTCCCCCATTCTCCGGAAGAACTCAACCAGCTCGGGGTCGTCGCCCGCTTCCTCGGCCAGGGAATCCACCGTGTTCATCGGTGTTTCAGCAAACGCCGGTTCATGGCGCTCCAGGATGACTTCCAGCGCCTCCTGCATGCGGTGGACGTAGGTATGCTCTGCGAGCACCCTCTTCCGCCCCGCTTCGGCGATCTGAGCCGCTTCCTCAGGATGAGCGAGATAGTAGTCGATAGCGTCCCGGCAGGTGGTCAAATCGGTAAACGTCACCAGTTCCTTTCCCGGCTCGAACAGTTCCGGCAGCAGGGAGCGCTCGTCGACAAGCTGAAACGAGCCACTGGCGGCCAGTTCAAACGTCCTCGGGTTCACAAAATCGCCGTTGGGGTTCACGCCCTGCGTGTAGGTCGAGGAGTGCAGGTTGACATTGATCTTCGTGGCGTTGAAGATCTTGACCACTTCCTCAGTGCTGACCCTGCGGCCCTCATCCTGCAGCACCCGCGCCAGTCCCCCGCTGCCCTGCCAGTCGTTGCCCCAGAGCTTGAAATGGTAGTCCAGCAGCCCCAGGAAGAAGTGCCGGCGGTTGTAATAGCCCGCGCCCATGTGGCTGATGTCGCTGCCGTAGCGGATGCGGTCTTCTTCCGACAACTCCACCGATCGATGCACCTCGGGGTCTGCCGCCATGGGCAGGTAATGCGTGTCCCGAGCTCCGGCGCGCTTCAGATCCTCCTCGAACTCGCCCTTCTGGATGTGGAAGAAGACATCGTACAGCGGCGCAACCCGCAGGCCGTATTCCATCAGGCGGCCGTCCTCCACGAACCAGAAGGCTGTGGGAATGCCGAACCGCCGCAGTTCCTGCAACACCTCCGGTGTGGCCGGGGCCTGCGCCATGAAGAGCACAATCTGCGCCTTCATGTCCACCGCCTTCGCGGTGACCGACTCCGCCATCAACGTGCTGAACAGGCCCTGGAGCTGGTTCTGGTGCTCCAGGTTGCGGGTGATGGTTTCCAGTTGCACCCGTGCGGCGTCATAGATGCTGTTGTCGAGGAGTTCGACCTTGTGGCCGAGCTGACGGAGCGCGCGCACGACATGGTGCGTCACCGGCAGGCTGCCGCCATACAACGGCCCCACCACCAGCAGCCGCAGCTTGCGTCCCTGCAAGCGCGAGGCGCGGTTCAGCTCACGCGCCAGCTCATCGACGATCGCCGGCGCATACATCCTCGCCGAGGGGCTGACGATCACCTTCGCTCCGGCAGCCAGACCCTTCACGTGTTGCTTTAACTCTTCCGGATTATTATAGCAATATATCTTCACTTTACTCAACGAATCCGACAGGTCTCGCGCCTGCATCGCGGCGGCGAACACCTGGGCTTCAGGCTCGAATACGGTCAGTTCGAGATTCGGATGCAACGCGAGCAGCGCGTCGGGCAGATAGCCCAGGCCCATCCCGATCAGCACCACTTTCTTCAGAGGCCGGCCTTCACCCGATAGCTTCTTTGCCAGCCCTTCGGCTTCACGCCGGGGATTGTAGCGGCTATGCACCGTCTGCCCGCGCACCAGCAGGGTCGGGTCGCCGTTGCGGGCATCCTGCACCGCACAGTCCGGGTGCGGACGACTCGCCAGAGCCGCCAACCGCTCGCCGTCATCCTGCCCGGCGAGCGCGCTGATGTTTCGCTGCAAGACCTCAGGGTTCATCCCGCCGCCCTTTCGGTTTGTGACGCAGGTACGCTCCACCGGGCCACTCGTGGATCCCTGCGGACATTCGCAGGGATCTCCTGCTGCTTTTTTGCGCACATCAGGAAGCCTTCGCAGGCCCGCGCCCGCAGGATGTCCTGTACGTTCTGCTCCATGGGGTGCCGGGCGTGGTAGCGCTGCCACATCTTCCAGGTGAATTCCGGAGCTTTCTGCGTAGAGAGGATCCGGTCCAGGCCTTCCAGAGCCGGACGATGATCCTCATTCAGGCTCCAGGCGCGGTGATAATGCTCAAAGGCCGACCAGCCGGTGATGGGCGACGCCTGCCGGTTGAACCCGGGTGTGAAATACTCCCCCGCCTCTTCCAGCAGCTTTCCGATCAGCGTGTGCAGCTCAGCCGCGTCCGCGTCCGCATCGGCGCTCAGGATTTTGCGTACGGTCTTCAGATCATTGACGGACAACGCCAGCGCCGCCAGCGCCGCAATCGCCCTGCGGTTGTTCGGGTAGATCTCGATGGTTTCAAGCAAAGACTTGACCGCTTCTTCACGATTACCCAATGCTTCCTGGAAGGCCGCACGCTCCATGCCGTACAGCAGCTCCGCCTCGTCCAGCAGCCGTTTGCCGATGCGCTGGCGAAGCTGCGGCCAGTTCTCCGGCCATTTCCACATGGCCTGCCAGAGGCCCCAGTCCATTTTCCGGCGATTGGCGTCTGTCGTGCGCTCCGTACGGATCTGCAAAACGGACAGTTCACTCAGCACCTGCTTGAAACGGTGCATCAGCGTGTGTTTGTCACGAATCCGTTGAGCGCCCTGCTCCCCGATCCGGCGTAATTTCTCCGGGTTGGCCAGCAGGTCGGTGACCACATCTTCCAGGTTTTCCGTGGTGTAGCTGACGAGATGCGCACTTTCCTTGAAGAGCCGGTCCTGTCCTCGCCCGGCTTCGGTCAGCACCACGGCTCCGCTGGCCATGGCCTCGAAAGTCCGCAGGTTGATCCCGTCGAACAGGTTCTCGTTGAGGATGATCTTCGCGCGGCGATACAGGTTGGCCACGTTGCCGGCCACCTCGCTGCGTGTCCCGCCCCCGTCCACCAGGTGTACCTTCGCCACCATCATGAGACGGTGCAGGATCGCGGAACGCTTGGGGCGCAGTTCGCCGTCCAATGTGCCCACGAACACCACATCCAGATCCCGCTCTGCGCCGGCGTCGCCCTGATGATACAGGGTCATGTCCGCCGCGAGGGGCAGCCACCGCGCCCAGGTGATTCCCTGCTCCCGCCAGCGGCGCCATTCCTCATGCTGATCGACGAAGACCCGGTCGAACCCGTGAGCGTACCAGGTCTGCCAGAACGCGTTGATGGGCGCGTCAATGGCATAAAACGCTGTGGGAACCCGCAACTCTTCCAGGCCGGGCGCAAAGAAACGGCCGTCGATGCTGTCCACCTGCAGCACGGCGTCCGGCGTAAAATCAGCCTTTACAAGAACATCCACCAGATTGTCGGTTTCGGGATTGAACGGGATATCCTGGTCGTCGCCCGCACCGATCCTGAGCACGTCAACCCCCGAGACCGGAGGCAGCGTGTTGAAGTAATGGTCGTTCAGGAGCAGGAGTTTCATAAGCGGTTGTTCTCCTCTTGGTCGGCGGTCTTTTCCTGATTCTCCCTCCGGTAGCGCCGGCTCCAGCGCTCGTTGGCGAAGGGGTAGCCGTCGGGGCGATACGGCAGCAGCCGTTTCCGTCGCGGCATGGCCCGCCTGGTGGGGCGTCCCAGGCGCGTCGCCTCGATCCGGCAGGTGCGGTAGATGGGAGAATTGTGCACGAAGATGGCGTAGGGCGAGGTCAGCACGATCCGCGTGGATTCGTGCATCTCCTTGCGGGGCGCGGAGTCGGTCCAGCGATGGCCGCCGATGGCCGCACGTGAAATGCCCTGCCGCCTGGATATATCGTGTCCTGTCTTGCCTTCCGTCATGGTGCTCTCCTTCTGCTACCGTGTCATCCTTGTGGACCCGCTGATCAATGGACGGCTTACGCCGTCGTCTGCCGGAATTCGGGGATCCCGTGAATTTGAGCCGGACGTCCCCGCCGTTTCCTCGAGCCCCCAGAGGAGCCGCCGGTCAGCAGCGCGACGTCGTTGCAGAGCGGCCTGCGCTGCTGGGGTTGTGACTGCGGGAATGTACTCTGGACCCACAGATGAAGATCTGGCCACCAGTAGACTGCCGAATGTGTCATGTTCGATCCCGTTGGGTTGCCACGTTTCGTCCGCGATCCGGTGCGCCAGCCGGGCGATGCTGCGGAAATCCAGCGCCTCCGCGCCTGCGCCCCGTGTGGAGCCGCTGACCTGCTTCGCCACCGCGCCCGCTCGGTACGCCCCGGTTTCCACCGGATTCGCGCCGCCGAAGAACAAACCGACGGTATGGATGTCAAGCGCCGATGCGAGCTGCAGGGTGCCGGTGTCACTGGAAATCAACAACCTGCAAGCGTTCAGTACGCCCGGCAGGTCCTCGATCCGGGTTCTCCCGGTGAGATCCAGCAGGCGCGCCCGTACGTCCGGGCTTGCGCCCTCGCGCAGTTCTCGCGCCGTTTCCCGGTCCTGCTCGAGTCCCAGCAGCACCACCTGCTCGGCTCCGCTCCGCGCCAGTTCGTTCACCAGCGCGGCAAGCTTTGCCGCGGGTAGCACTCTTTCCTTCCCGCCTGCGCCCAGGTTGACCGCGAAACGTGTTGTTTTCAAAGAATCTGCCTGTCGTTCACCCCCCAATAATGCAACCCCTGTGCCCAAGGCCGACGCCCTCAAACGCGGCGCTCGCAGCGGCAGGATCCGGGGACCGTACGCCGCCCAGACTTCCGCCAGATGCAGAGTCGCCTGCTCGCGTTTCTGGACAGCCTGGTTCAGGTAGGCATGGGGCAGGGGCAATGGACGACGCAGGAAGGGACCTTCCTTGGTCTTCGCAGGAATCAGGGTGGCGACCGCCGAGGTGAACTCGCCCTGGTTGAGCAGGATCAAGCGGTCGGCCGGTTCATACGGCAACCAGCCTCGCGCCCAGTCCCGCAGTTCGTTCCAGGCGTGAATCCCTCTGGCGGCGACACGGTTGGCGGCGTCGGACAGGTCGAGTTCAACCACGCCGTCGACTCCGTCGAGCAGACGCGCCGCAGGAGCGGCGCGACGGTCTACGGCAAGCGTTACCTCGCGCTCCACCCCCCCCTCCCGCTTCAGGTTCTGAATCAACGGCGAGGTCTGGATGATGTCGCCGAAGCGGGCGAGCTGGACGATGGTAACGCGTTCGCGGCGCATGGCGTGCAGTCCCGGGCCTACGTCAACGCGCCCAGATGGGTCAGCATCTGCTTCGCGCCGCTGTGGTTCGGGTTCAGTTCGAGCACCTTCTCCGCCTGGGTCCGCGCGTTGTGCACGTCCTTCTCGCTGAAGAGGATCGCCGCGAAATGGAACCGGGTCTCGATGTCGTCCGGGTGTGCTTTCAGATAGTGCTCGATGGGGCTGCGCGCATCTTGCAGACGGTTGGCCTGCAAGGCCGCGGCGACCATCCCCACAATCGCGGGCCGGTGATCCGGGGCAAGACGCGAGGCTTTCAGGAAATTGTCCAGGGCGCCGTCGTATTGCTTCCGCCGCAGCAGCACATTGCCGAGCCCCATGTAGCCGCGGTCGAATTCCGGCGCCAGCTCGACCACCTTGCTGAAGATGTCTTCAGCCCGGTCCAGGTCGTTGGTGACGAGGTGGTACGTGGCGATGCCCACCCAGGCGCGCTGGGCGCTGGGATCGTCATCCACGGCTTTCTTGTAGCAATCCAGGGCCTCGTCGGTGCGCTCCAGCCGGAAGCGGGCGTCGCCCAGCAGCGTCCAGTACATGGCGCGGCGTTTCACGTTGCCGTTGACCTTGTGCGCCCCGCCTTTCAGCGTCTCTTCCGCCTCCTCGAAGTTGCCTTCCTTGATCATCAGGTCGGCCTGGGCCAGCAGGTTGGACAGGTTCTCCGCATCGCTCTTCTGCGGCTCCGCGGGTTTTACCTTCTCCTGTGGCTCCTCCTGCTCAGGCGGTTCCACCTTTGCGGAAGTTGCTGAGGCTTGTTCACGCTCCCGCTGCTGCTGGTCCCGCAGCATCTGCTGAGCTTTTTCGGTCGGTTCGAGAACGCGCTTGCCGTCTTTCATCACCACCTCGAACCCGTCCGCCACGGCGTATCGTTCGAAATCCGGCTCCACCCGGCCCTTCCACATGGCCAGGTAGCGGTGGGTGTTCTCGTCTTCGTGGTTCTTACGGCCTTCCGTCTGTTCGGAATAATGGACGATGATGGCGTTGGGTTCGTAAACGATCTTGACACCCATCTGCCGCGCCCGCAGGCAGAAATCCACATCTTCCCAGCCGTTACGGAAGCCTTCATCCATCCCGCCCAGCCGCAGGAAGACATCCCGTCGGACCAGCATGCAGGCCGCGGTGACCGCCTGGAAGAAGCGCCGGATGCGAACCATCGGCAGCTCGTTGGGGCCTTTGCCGTAGATGTGGGACGGAACGCTGTCCTCATCGAACGTGATGCCGGCGTGCTGAATCGTGCCGTCCGGGAACTGCAACCGTGCGCCGACAATGTCCGCGCCGGTTTCCAGGTGCGCTCCCAGCATGGCCTGCATCCAGCCCGGCTTGACTTCGGTATCGTTGTTCAGCAGCAGGACAAACTCGCCCCGCGCCTCACGCACTCCCCGGTTGATCGCCCTGGCAAAGCCCTCGTTGCGCTTGTTGCGCAGGTACAGGATGCCGTACTGCTGCAACTGGTCGATCAACTCTTCGGTCGTGTTGTCGCTGCCGTTGTCAATGACGATCACCTCAAACGGGATGGCGTCGGTGTTGTCGATAATGCTCTCGATGCAGCGCTGGAGCATCTCCGGCAGGTTGTAATGCGGGATGACAATGCTGACCAGCGGCTTGCTCTCACGGCGGCAGGCTTCGTAGACCACACGACGGTTCAGCCTGGCCTTATCCCGGCGATCCTTCTTGATGAGGTCGTCTTCTTCCAGCAGCTCGTTCAAACGATACGCATCGTGAATCCGGTTCAGTTCGTTGCGCAGCGTATCTTTGCGTTCGCCCTCGAAGCCGATCTCCGGCCCCTGTTTCGTGTCCGCCCATTCGAGGCTCGCGTATTTCGACAGCAGCAATCCCCAGAGCGGATCGGCGCGCAGCGCGGGCTCGAACCCCTCCTCGACCAGGCTGCGCCGAAGCATCACATTTTCCGAACTCAATACTGACTCGGCGACCAGCGAGGTGAGGATCTCTTCACGTTGATCCTCATCGGTCTGAATGAAGACCGCGTTGATGGAGTCGGTAACTTCCTGCAACGCCGCCTGGATGGTCAGGCTCGCCGGCGCACGTCCGCCGGGAAGCACCCACACCCAGTCGCCCCGTCCCAGGGCCAGCGCACGGTTGTACGCGTCTCCCTCGGTATCCAGCTTGTCGAGTATCAAGTGACGCATCTCGAAACGGTTAAACGCGCCGGGGTCCATGCGGAAATCGCCGCGATGGACCACAGTCACATCCACCGGCAGAATTGATTGACGGTTCAATGCGTCCAGCGTATTCAGCGTGGCGCGGTTCTGCCCCTTGTGCAGGACGATGACCGATACGCCCCGGTAATAGTCGTCCGGCAGATCCTGATAGGCAGGAAAACCGGAGAAGTCTTCCTGCACCGGAATCGTTGACGCCTTCTGAGGTGCGGTTTCTTTCACAGGTTGCGGGTCTTGCACAGGTTTTTCAGGTTGCGGCGGGGCGGGCCTCGTTTCAGCGACCGGCGGCGGTTGCGGAGCGGTGGTTTGTTCGCTTCCAGTTTCCGCTTCTACAGCCGCCTCCGGCTCTTCCTTCGGCTCCTCGGCGGGTTTGAAGACATTGGGACGGGCTTCCTCTACCGGCGGCGCTTCCACCTTCGGCAACATTTCCCCGTACAGCCGAGCGCCCAGTTCGACACGGTGCTTCAGGCCGTGGGATTCCAATTCGGCCAGCGGTGTTTCCGCGGCCATGTCGTAATACTGCTGCGCCAACTCCTTGTTCTGCAGTTTTTCAGCGATTACGCCCGCGCGCGCCAGCACTTCCGCGCTCTCTTCGGTCCACTGCTGCGGATCCTCGAGCTGCATGTGCTGGACACGACGGTCGACCAGTTCCTTCGTGGCGGAATCGGTGGTGACCAGGTAGAGATCGGCCAGCGACAGCAGGCCGTGCAGCGATTCGGATTTCGGCGCATCGAAGTTCAACCCCTCCTCGACGGCCGCACGGGCTCGGATGAGGCCGGAATCGATCCGGCGGGCGTCCTTGCGCGACAGGCCGTCAAGCACCAGCACACGCGCCAGGCGGAGCTCACGGTCTGTGCTCTCCATGGCGCCGTAGCCCTTCAGTACCTTGACACCCTGGTCGATGATCGGGACAAGAGCCGCGAACTCAATACCGCGCAGCTTCAGGCCGACGAAGGCTTCTGTCGCCAATAGCGTGGTCCAGGGCTCATCCCAGCCGCCTTCCGCATCCCGGCGCGTCTGGAGCGCCTCGACCAGCCGGTTGACGATACTCGCCTGACCTCGTTCGGCCAATGTGGGAATCGCCATTGCGGTGCAAAGGACATCTCCGTCCTGACCGGTTCCGCTCCGCACCAACCCCTCGGGCGTTACCCGAGCCAACAGTTCGTCAAGATCCTGCTTCAATTCACGATGATCCGCCATGATCTTTTTCTCCGCCCTCTATCGTGTCACTTTCCGAGAAAACTCAGCAGGGAGTTATCCAGGGACCGTATGCCGGCCTGCATGGCCATTTCCATGGCCACCTTCTGCAACTCGAATTTCTGGATCCACTCCGCGATATCCGCATCCTGCGTATCTTCCAGCACGGCGGTCTTGCTCACCTTGTTGTCGCCGTGACGGTTTTCCATGTTTTCCAACCGGTTGACGATGCCGCCCAGCCTGGCGCGGGCGATGGCGACCCGGTCCATGCCATCATCGAAACGGGTAATCGTGTTCTGGATCGTCGCCGAATCATCGTTCCTCAGTCCGTCCCGCAGGTCGATCAGCACGTCGAACATGTCGCCCGCAGCCCCCGGCGCGCCGGTCTGGAAGACTTCCGTACCCGGGATGTTCATCTGCACCCGTTCCTTGTCCCCGATCTCGCTGTAGATTACGCCGTCCATCCCGCCGGGCAGATCCTGCACCTGGATTACATCGCCGGTCACCGGGTCGGTATTCGTATCGTATGGGGACTCCTGCGTATTGAAGCCGCCGAAGAGGTAACGGTCGCCGTGACGGGCATTGGCGACCGACACCAGCTCATGCAGGATCTGGTCAACCCGTTCCGCACTGGCCGCGCGTTCGGAGGCGCTCATGGTCTCGTTGGCTCCCTGAATCGCCAGCGAACGGGCTTCGATCAACAACTCATCGGCGTTCTGCAGCTCGTTTTCGGTGAAGCTCAGATAGGTCAACGCGCTGGAAATGTTGCGGCTGAACTGGTCGTTACGGCCCAGTTCATCGTTGAGCTGCAGAATTTTCCGGGCGGCCATGGGGTCGTCGGAAGGTTTGTCAACTTCCCTCTGCGAGGTCATCACCTGCTGCGTGCGGTACATGTCCGCACGATGCCGGTTGAGATCCTGCATGAAGCTGTCGATCTTCTGTTGGTACGATACCCTCATAGTCGTTCCTCACTACGCCCCGATGCTGATCGCCATGGCCAGCATCTCGTCGATCTTGTTGAACACGCGCGCCGCCGCTCCATACGCCTTCTGGATCGTGATCATGTTGGTCAATTCTTCATCCATGCTGACACCGGAAATACTCTGCTGATAGTTCTTCGCCTGCTCCAATGCGGCTTCCGACGCTTCCAGCCGTGTATTTGCCAGCTCCACCTCGTTGCCCAGACCGGTAACGATGCTCTGGTAGTACTCGCCGTAGTCCATCTTCCCGCTCAGGAACGCATTCTCGTACTGCACCTCGAACAGGTCATGGGCCAGCTCGTTGTCACCGGTCGAATTGGTGTAGGAGGCTGCGAGCTTCTGCGGTTGATCCTGTACGGTCAGGTGCAGGGCGATATCCTGCGCGCCTTCGGTATCGGTCCGGAAGAAGGCGTTGCCGGTGCTACCGTCACGCGCCACGCCGGCCATGTGCAGCTCGTTGACCCGGTCTCGGAGCGAATTCGCCAACTCGTCCAGCTTATTCAAAACATCGGGAATGACTTCGTCGCGCACATTCAGTTTTCCGAGCGCCTCGCCGCCGTCAAAGGTCAGCGCGGTCCTCATGTCCGCCCAGGCCAGGTCGCCGCCGTGCTTGCCCTTGGTGTCGTCGTTGATCCAGACAACTTCGCGCGCCACCTCGCGGTGAACGATCGCCTCCTGGCCGATGTACACCGTGACCGAATTCTGACCGCCTTCTTCGGTGGTCACGCCGGCAAGGTCGGCCATATCGAGGATCAGCTTGTCGCGTTTGTCCATCAAGTCATTGGGATTCTGCCCGCGAGCAGTGACTTCCATGATTTCCTGGTTGTAGACCGCCACCTGCGAAGCCAGCGTGTTGATCTGCTCGCCGATCTCCTGCAAGTCCAGGTTCAACGCTCGCTGAGTGTTCAGCATGCCGTTGGCGGTCCCATGGAACGCCAGCGCCATGTTCTCGCCCTTTTGCAGCACATTCATGCGGGAGGAGAGCCCGTCGGGATCGTTGGCCAGGTCCTCCCACGCCCGCCAGAACTGCTCCATGGAGCCGGACAGCGAATGGTCCTGAATCTCGGTGAAGGTGTTCTCGACAACGGTGAGCGCCTGCTGCTCGGCTTCCCAGCGCTGCTGAGCGCCGCGTTCATAGAGAACCTGCGCCTCGGCGTAGCGGTCAATGATGCGGGCGATTTCCGCCACGCGTACGCCGCTACCGATGCTGCCGGGGTTGGTCTCTAAAGGAATCCCGGTTTCCAGCTCGGCGCGCTGCCGGTGGTAGCCCTCGGTGTCGATATTGGCCAGGTTGTTGCCCACCACGGCCTGCGCCTGCTGGTGAGCCAGCAGCGTATCCTTGGTCTGCTTCAACAACCCCTGCAAGGGCAGATAACTGTGGTATCCCGACACCTGGGGCATAACGCCTCACATGGTCCGGTTGATCAGCACCGGACGCAGTTTCTTGTCTTTCAGTTTTCCGTTGGACAGGTAGGTGACTTCGCTCTCCCCACCGTCGATCAGCCAGTCGATGCTGCGCTGCGCCACGTTCAGCGAACGCTTGACCAGGTACTGATTCACCCGACTGACCCGCTGGATGCGGTTCACCAGTGTGCTCATGTTTTTCTTGGCCTCTGCCAGTTCATCGGACACCTGCCCCAGGCTGAGCTCCACCAGGCGGGTCATGGTGATATCCGATACCGGTTCGCCCAGTCCATGCGCCAGTTGCTTCACCTGCTCCACACGTGCTTCTTCCAGCTGACGGATCTGCACGATCAGAGCTTCCTGGCGCTCCACCGTTTCTTCAAAGCCTTCCACGTCATTGCGGACCAGAACCTTCTTCTGCTCTTCCAGCAGTTCGGCGAACTGGCTGAGCAGGTCCTCTTCCTGCTTGATGGCGTTGATGAGGTTGCGAATCAGATCATCGTTCATCCTCAACCTCCGTCCGCTCTGCCGTGTCGCCGCCCCGCTGCGTCATCTCATCGGGACGCGGGACCGGTTTCAAATCCGCTTCCTTGTAGTTCTGGTACATCGCCATGACATTGGCCACGTAGTTCTGAGTTTCCGGGTACGGCGGGACGCCGTTGAAGCGGTCCACTGCGGCGGGTCCGGCGTTGTACGCCGCCAGCGCCAGCGACACGTCGTCGAACTTGTCCAGCATGCGCCGCAGGTAAGTCGCGCCGCCCTCGATGTTCTGCGCCGGGTTGTAGGCGTCACGGACGCCCAGTTCACGCGCAGTGCCGTCCATAAGCTGCATCAGCCCTTTTGCGCCCTTGTGCGACACCGCCCAGGGATTGCCCGCCGATTCCTGCCGCATCACCGCCCGCAGCAGCTCCGGATCCAGATTGTGCTTGCGTGCGGATGTGCGCATCAGCCAGTCAAACGAATCCAGCTTCTGCTCCACCGCGCTGCCCGGCATGTATTCCGCATTTTTCGGCTTGATCATGCCGACCTTGCCGGCGAGCTGTTTGTACATCATGTCCGCGATACCGAGCTGACCGCGCTGGGCCATCTCCCCCGCCAGCGTTTCGTCGAACATCTCCTGGTACATCTTGGAGGCGTGGTCCTTGCCGCCGAACATGGTCATATCCCCGCGCATCTCTTTCATCATGTAGCGCAGGAAGTATTCCTCGAAGCCCTGGCACGCTTCATACAGCTCCTTGCCCTCAAGACCGTCAAGAGGAGCCTTGGGCGTTTTCGTGGGGATTTCCGGCATGTTCAGCTTGCCGAAATCGCCTATGCCGAGTTCGCTCGTCATCAGATGATCACCAGTTCAGCTTGCAGTGCGCCCGCCTGCTTGAGCGCCTGGAAAATGGCGATGATATCCAGCGGCATGACCCCCAGCGAATTGAGGGCCTGCGCCACATCTCCCACGTTGGTCGATTCCTCGAGAACAGTCAGTTCCCTGCCTTCCTGCTGCACCTGGATCTGAGTCTGGGTCTGCTGCACGGTCTGGCCGCCGGCGAACGCGCCCGGCTGGCTTACGGTCGGCGTGGCGGCGATGGTAATGGATAGCGGGCCGTGCGTCACCGCCACACTGGAAAGCTGCACATTCGCGCCGATGACCACGGTTCCGGTGCGTTCGTTGATCACCACCTTCGCCAGCACATCCGGCTGCACGGCGAGCTGCTCGGTCTGCGCAATCATGGCCATGGCCCCGCCGGGATAGCCTTCCGGGATCTCAACCGTCACACTGACCGGATCCTCCGCTGTGGCCAGATTCTGCCCCAACGTCACGTTGATCGCCTCTGCGATCCGCATGGCCGTGGTGACATCCGGCTCGCGCAGGGTATAGCGCACGTTCACCATGGCGTCCATGGTGAATTCCGGCTCCTTTTCAACCAGCAGGCCGTTGGGCACGCGCCCCACAGATATCGCATTCTGCTTCACGCTGGATTCACCGGCGAACACCGCGAATCCGCCCACGCTGACCGGTCCCTGCGCCACACCGTAAACCTGGCCGTCCGGCGCGATCAGCGGCGAAAGCAGCAACGTTCCCCCGGCGATGCTCTTCGCGTCGCCAATCGAGGACACACTGACATCGATGTTCTGCCCGGGACGGGTAAACGCCGGAAGACTGGCGGTGATCATCACACCGGCCACGTTGCGCGTACGCACCCGGTCGCTTTCCACCGAAATGCCGAACCGGTCCAGCATGTTGCGCATGGTCTGGTTGGTGAACAGCGCCTGGCGACTGTCGCCGCTGCCGTCCAGGCCGACCACCAGGCCGTACCCGATCAGGGGAATCTCGCTGATGCCTTCGACGTCGGCGAGGTCCTTGATCCTGGGCTGTGAGGCCGCAAACGTGGTAAGCAGCAGGATCGCCAGCAGGCTGTAAGCAAGTTTTGTCTTCATCAGAACACCCAATTCCACACTCGGGTCAGGATGCCCGGTTTGCCCGCGTCGGTCGCCAGACCGCTGCCACTGTAGCTGATCTGGGCTTCGGCGACCTGGTAACTGTAGACTGTGTTGTCCGGCCGTACATCTTCCGGCCGAATCACGCCGGTAATGGTGGTCTCCTGCTTTTCGCCATTGACATTGACTATCCGCGTCCCCTGGATCGCCAGCAGCCCCGTGTCCTGCACCTCGGTAACGATTGCGGTGATCTTGCCGACCAGCTTGCCCTGGGTAGAGGTTGCGCCTTCACTGTCGTTGCGGTTGCGCAGGGTGCTCCGTGCGCTGAAAGGACTCAGCATGTCATCGAGCAAACCGCCGGTACCGAGATCGGCGTCCATTTCGTTGTCGGACAACGTCCTCGTCTCGGTGCTGTTCTTGCCCTGGGTGACCTCGTACAGCAGAATGGTGACGATGTCGCCTTCGTGGAACGCCTGTTTGTCGCAGTACAGCGACCGGTCGACGATATTGTTGAAACGCTGAGCGCTCGCCATCGAGGCGAGCAGCAATACCGTCAGGCCGACAGTGAGTAACTTGGTAGCGGGGTTCTTCATGGCGACTGCCTCCCACTTCGAGTACGAATGACACCCTGTACCTGCACTTTGCCCTCGCCCTCGACGTAGCCGTAGAGCTGAGTGCCGGATTCGGGATTCTGCACACGGACGCGGTCCCCGGTGCTGCCGTCCTCCAGCGCCAGGCCGCTGGTCTCGACAAAGACCCCGGCGACATTGGCGACGAGCGACACCTGCTGGCCGCGCAGGACCTGCGGTTTCTCTTCAATCCGGTCCAGCGTCAGTACGTCGCCCCGGCGGACCCGTCGGTTGGTGCGCCAGACCGACCCGGAGAATTCATCCGGATCGTCGAACCAGCGCCCGCGGACGGTGGTGATTTCGCGCCGTTCCCAGCGCACGTTGTCGGCGTTGAGCACATCGTGGCGGTCGAGGTTGCGTGACGCGGTGGGCACCCAGGCGAAGGCCAGCACACGGCAGCTCACCGGCACCCGTTTCCAGATCCGCCCGCGCCGGTTCATGTTCACAGTGAGAATGGTGTTGCCGCGCGGCAGACCGGTGTCCACCACCCGGCACTCCACATCGCCGGGCACTTCGGTGATGTTGCGCCGCGAGGTAGGCGACCAGGCCACCAGATCCTCGCCGTAGATGCCGGTCAGGTAGGAGTCCACCGCTTCCGTGATCGGTTCGGGTAGTTGATCCGCATCCTGTGCGAATACAGCGCCCACGGCCAACAGTGCGAAAAACAATGCGATTGCCGGGATTACAGCTTTCATGGCGACCTGTTAATGCTTAAGGTTGTTGGCGGTCTGGAGCATGTTGTCCGCGGTGCGGATCGCCTTTGAATTGACTTCGTAGGCGCGCTGCGCGGAAATCATCTGCACCATCTCCTCCACCACCTGCACGTTCGACGCTTCGATGAAGCCCTGTTCCAGGCTGCCGAACTCTTCGATGGTCGGCTGCCCCTCCATGGGCGGCCCGGAGGCGGCGGTTTCCTGGTACAGGTTCTTTCCGATAGGCTTCAAGCCCGAGGGGTTCGTGAAACGAGCCAGGTCGATCTGCCCGATCTCTTCGAAGTCCACCTCGTTGACCAGCCGCGCCAGCACCGCACCGTCTTCGGTGATCGTGATATCCAGGGCGTCGTCGGGGATAAACACCGGCGGGTCCATGCTGTAGCCGTCGGCGGTAACCATTTCCCCGTCGGAACTGCGTTTGAAGTTGCCGTCACGGGTGTACGCCAGGCTGTTGTCGCCTTTCGTCACCTTGAAAAAGCCTTCGCCCGCGATGCAGACGTCCAGCGGGTTGCCGGTCTGTGTCGGCGCGCCCTGGCTGTGGACCTTCTCGATAGCCACCGGCTTGACGCCATGTCCCATCCGCAGCTCTGTCGGCACGACCACGCCCAGGTTCCGGTGCGAGTTCGAGGCCTGGATCGTCTGGTAGATCAGGTCCTGAAACTCGATCTGGGTTTTCTTGTAGGCGGTCGTGTTCACGTTCGCCAGATTCTGGGCGATCGAGTCGAGATAGGTCTGCTCGGCGTACATCCCGCTGGCAGCCGTGTAAAGCGATCGCATCATGGATCTATTCCTCCGTCACACTGCTTGGTTACTGGTAGCGTCCCACCTGATTGACCGCCTTGGACAGGGTTTGATCCTGCGCGGTCAGCACTCTTGAAGAGGCTTCATAGAGGCGGTTTAACTCAATCATCTCAACCATTTCTCGAACCACGGTCACGTTGGATTTCTCCAGCGCGCCCTGGTGGATTTCCGTCTCACTGGCCGGCGAGGGAGGCATGTCGGCGTTGAAGTTGTACCACACGCTGTTGCCCTCCTTCTCCAGCATACTGAGGTCCTCGAACTCCACCACGCTGATCTTGCCGGTCTTGACCCCATCCTGCCAGATGCCGCCGTCCTCGGACACGATGAAATCCTTGCCGTAGATCTGCACGGGTTTGCCTCGATCATCGAGCAGTTGCATGCCGGCGGAGGTGACGATATGGCCGTCGGTGGTCATGTGGAACTGGCCGTTGCGGGTGTATTTGATCTGGTCCGCATCCTGATCGTACACCTGGAAGAAGCCCGGGCCGTTAAGCGCGAATTGATGCGGCACGTTGGTCACTTCGATAGGGCCACCCTCCCAGTCCATGTAACGGCCTCTTTCGAGTTCGTGAACCCGTGTGGGATCGCCCCAGGGGCCGGACTGGACCATCTCGTTGTTGACCGTAGCCCGGAACGCCCGGCGGTCGGCCTTGTAGCCGGTGGTGTTGGCGTTGGCGAGGTTGTTGGATACCGCGCGGAGCTTGTATTCGCGCGAGATCATGCCTGCCGCGGAGTGGTAAATGCCCTTGATCATACTGCCGGCCTTTCCGTCGAGAACCAGAGGCGGACCGCCTCGTGTCACTTCGCGGAAATGCAAAGGGTGTGCCCGGGGCTCAGGGGTATGCAGATGCTTGTTTTACAAGGAATTTGAGAGGTTGTTTTTCGTCAAATCGACAAACTCGGGGGAAGGGCTCTCCGGGGCGGGGAAAGAAGTGCCGCTCGATGCGAGTTGCATGGGCGGCCCGCCCGTGAGTTGGCTGAATTCAATTCTGAATCAGGACGGTCAGGGTGGGCTGGTGTTCATTGTATATCGTGCTTGAATACACGGGCGGGACGCCCGTGCTACAAGATAGCCGGCACAACGTATTTACGATCTACGCATTCACCGTTTCGCCGGCGATGTTCAGAATTGTCTTCACCTCATCCTGTCCCATCCGGAGCTGCTCGGCGATCTCGCGCACACTCACCCCGTCACGGTGCAGCTCGACGATCCGTTCACGAGTGTTTTCCTGCGGCAACCCCGCATCGGCATCGTCTTCCAGGTCCCAGGACGCCATGGTGGGATCCGGTTCCGGCTGTTTCGGTTTGGGCTTGGGCGCCGGTTCAGGTTCATCCTCGAAGAACTCATCGGCGGGTTCTTCGCCCCGAGGCGACTCGTCCTCGAAGATGTCGTCCTGCATCTTCGGGGTGGCGGCCTGCTGCTTCCCGGGCGGCGGGACGGCTTCCTCCTTGCTGAAATCGTGGGAGATCTCATCGAGTGGCATCTCCCCCGCCCCGGTCTTCCAGGTGAACTGGGGCTTCTCTTTCGGTTCCGACCCCTGGTTCCACATCTCCAGTTCGCTGGCCAGATGATCATCCTGCTCCTGATACAGGTCGGCCACGCGTTTGCCCGCGCCCACGCTGTCGTCTTCCATTTCCACGTCCGGCTCATCATCGAACTGCACCATGTCATCGGCAAAATCGTCCACGATCTCGCCTTCCTTGAAGCCGGTCTGCGTGGGTTCCTCTGAGGCGTACAGGCCCTCCTCCTCGTCCAGCAGCGCCATCATTTTCTTCATCTTGCGGTCTTGCAGGTAGCGCACCAGGAAGAATCCGCCCGCCAGCAAGCCCAGCACACCCGCGATGATGATCACAGTCATCCAGGGGAATCCACCGCCCCCTCCGGCCTTCTCCACCTCGTCCGGTTCGGATGTGGCCTCCGCCGGGAGGCTGTCCCGCATCGCGATATAGGCGAGCGCCTTTTCCCACATCACGCCGGCCAGCGAATCGTTTTCCAGCAACTGATACACCATCGCCATCTTGATGGAAGCGATCTCCTGCGTCCGGTGGAAGCCGAGCGCTTCGCCATACGGGGTCAGTGACTGGGCGAACTTCCGGTTGAACACCAGCAGATCGCCCCAGAGCACACGGCTCCAGCCGTAAAGGCTGTCGTCCACCGGAAACGACAGCAGGGAGTCGAACGCCTGGTCCTTGTAACCCTGCTCGTACAAGTCTCGAATGGCTTCAATGCGTGGCGGGAACTGCTTGGTATAGAACATGGACAGTGACGTGTCCAGCTCGACCGGCACCGGTTCGGGCTTCGGTTTCGCCTTGGGCCTGGAACGCTGAACCACCCTCTTGGCGGGCGCGTTGGGATCGGGAATCAGACCGGGACGGACTTCGAGGACGATGACACCGGCTCCGGCCGGGAAACGAACCGCATGCACGGTTTTCGTCGCCCGGATGGTGATGGTCGTATCGGCGACAACGATGCTCTTGATCAGGCCGCCGCTTTCCGGTTGATATGCCGGAAAACGCAGGCTGTCCACGGCGAGCACCAGCGAACGCCCTTCCTCGGTGATCATGCGTGACTGGATGGGAGCGTCGAAGGTGAACACGAGCAGAGTGGCGCCGTCGGCCTGAGGAACCGCCCGGTTGGACAGCAGCTCCACCGCCGGGGCCGACGAGACGAGGACCATCAGGGCGAGCAACACCGCTACAACGGTGCAATGTCTACCCGTCCCGGCCATCCTCATCGCTTCCTGTCGATTTCTGCCCGGAATCTTCGTCCTCCTCACCACTCAGGTAGTTATTCAGGTTCAGCATGCGAATCTCGCCGTGATAATCGGTCGTTTCAATCGCTTCGATGTTGTCGAATCTCTTCACCACCTCGGCAAGACGCTCCGTGTGCTTGGTAAGCGTATTGATCACTGTTTTCATGTCCGGGTTTTCATCAAGCGGCAGCAAGTTGGCCAGCAGGTAGAGGTTGCCCTTGATGACGGTCAGTGGATTGTTGAACTCGTGGCGGATGCTGATGGCGGCTTCGGTCAGCGCCTCCAGTCGTTTTCCCCGCGCCAGTTCCTGCTCCAGCAGACGGCGTGCGGTGATGTCGCGCATGATTCCCAGGCACCCGGTGATTTCACGGTCTGAACCGCGAAGCGGCACCTGGTGAACGGAGAACCAGGCTGTAACGCCGTCCGGCAGCTCGAACTCCGATTCATATTCAAAGGACTGCCCTTTTTGCAGCACATCCACCGTACGGCCCTCATCCAGATCCACCGGGATGATGGCGTAGATGGCCTTTCCGGTCAACTGCTTGGGATGATAGCCGAACCGCTCCACCTCGTCGTTTATGAAGGTGATCATTCCGGCGGTGTCGGTGGAAAAGATGATATCGTCTACGGTTTGCAGGATGCGGTCGAGGTACGTCTTGTTCTTTTCCGTCTCCTGGTAGTCCTGGGCATGTTTGATGGCTACGGCGGCCTGGCTGGCGGCCATGAAGATCAGGGTCTGACGGAAGGGGCTGACCTCGTCGCCTGCCGGCTGCACTTCCGCGAAGAGCATCCCCACCCGCTTGTCGCCCACCATCAAGGGCACCAGCAGCAGGGTGTCGGTCTTCAGGGGTTGAGCGATGCTGAAGCTCGAGGTGGTGTCTGAAAAAACAGGCCGCTCCTGCTGGAACACCCAGTCCACGACACCGTCCTCGTTCAACGACACTGCCAGGTCCAGCAGGTTCAGCGATTCTGTTCCAACAGGGACAAATGCGGAAGGGCGTTCCTGGAAGATGTACAGGCCGACGCCTTCGATATCGATCAAACGACGCATCAGGTCAAACAGCGAATTGGCCACCTCGTCCGGATCCAGATTCACGCGAATCTGTTCGGAGAGTTGCTGAAACGCAATCAGCTCCTGCAAGTTCTGTTTGTCGTCCACCTGTGCTCCGTGCATTGTCCTGCACCTGTTTAACAGACTGTCACAGCATAGAACCTACTCTCATTCGCCCCTTCCAGACTCTCACGGCATAGAACCTACTCTCATTCGCCCCTTCCAGACTCTCGCAGCATAGAACCCACTCTCATTCGCCCCTTCCAGACTCTCGCAGCATAGAACCCACTCTCATTCCCGCGAAGGCGGGAATCCAGGCAAGGTTCAAGAATATAAGATGTTAGCGTTCCAATACAGAATCGATTTCACCTTTCGGTTTTCATAGTTAACATATTGTCGTATAAAGACATGTCTGGATTCACGGCTGTCCCAAACTGCGGGACACCGCAAGCTACGCTACGCTTCGGTTCCCGCCTTCCAGACTGTATCACAATAAGAACTACTCTCATCCCAGCGTAGGCTGGGATCCAGGCAAGGTGCAAGAATATAACATGTTAGCAATTCAGAACCACTGTAGTGTTCAATAGGGTCTTTTCATAGTTAACATGTTGTAGTATATAGACATGTCTGGATTCCAGCCTTCGCTGGAATGAGATTCCTCTCGCATTCTGCGACAGTCTGCTTCGCGGGAATGAGATCCATTGGACATTTTGATACAGTCTTCTTCGCGAGAACGAGACTCCATGCCATTGTGATACAGTCTGTTAATCGGGCATCTTCGCGGTAATCATGTCCAGCATTTCAATAGCTTTGCGATAGAGATCGGTCATTTCATGGCGTACGGCCATTTCGTCGAAGCCGGGCAAGGCCTTGATAATGGGCTGGGGTGTCGGCGGCATGGAGCCGTCCACACCATGATTGTATCCCGCACGGTGGGCCATCCAGTTGGCGAGGATGACAGTCTGCGTCAGGCTCTCTTCGAACTCTTCCACCGGATCGTGATGGCCGCTGGCGGCCTTATGAATCTGCTCGGGGAACTGCCACCGCTCCATCAGCCAGCCTACGACTTCCGCATGGTCGGTGTCGAACTTCGTCCGTTCCGCCTCAAAGGTATACTGTTCCTCAAACTGGGCGTTATGGACCACGTTGGCGTATTCTTCCGGGTAGGAAGCCGCCAGCAGCAACCGGCCGATATCATGCAGCAAGCCGGCAACGAAGGCTTCTCCCGGCAGGCCGGTGCGCCATTTCTGTGCGATAATCCTCGCCGCGACGCCGGTCGCCAGGCTGTGCGACCAGAACTTGCGCGACTCGATCAACGACTGATCAAACGCGTTGGTCGTGATGTCCAGAACGCTGGTACCCACAACGATTTCCCGGACCGCGTCAAAACCCAGCACCACGACCGCCAGGGGGACGGTGCCGATGGCCTTCGGGAAACCGTAAAACGATGAGTTGGCGTGTTTCAGCAGGCGCGCCGTCAACGTGGAATCCGAAGAGATCACCGTCGCCAACTCGCGAGCGGTAATGTTCGGATCATCAATCAACGCCTGCACCTGCATGGCCGCTTCGGGCAACGGTGGAATCTCCTCGCCGCCCTGAATGTACTCCCTGATCTCGTCCCGCACGTGTCTCTCCCGGGATTACCCCTTGATATCCAATCCCTGCCCTTTGCCCTCGTCATCTTCCGGCCTTCGGAGACGTAATTCCTGCCAGCGCTCCTCCACCTCCTCCTGGCCGCGATGTTTCTTCCGTTTGCGTTTTTTCTGATCCTGTCGCCGCTCTTTCGCCTGTTCGTCACGGATCGCGCTCGCCCCGGCTTTCTCTTCCAGGATCGACGCCATATTCCGCTGGCGCTCTTCCATCAGGCGCCGCATCAGGACCAATTCCTGATCACGCATCTGACGCCCGCCCTCGTACATCCGGTCATACGCCTCCTGCGCCAGCATGGTCTTGCTGAAGTTATCCTGAAGGTAAAGCGGGCGTACCATGAACCCCTCCAGAAGGCGAAGCCTCCAAAAACGAAATATGGGCAGAAAACTCCGCCCAATCAATTATTCCGACTAAGGTTTATCGTTTCTCCATGTTGATTGTCAGGCCGATTTTCCTTTCGCCACCAAGCGCTGCATCAGTTTCCCTTTCAGCGTGATCATGATCTTGCTGTGGATCTGGGATACACGTGATTCACTGATGCCCAGCACCTCGCCCACTTCGCGCAGGGTAAGATCCTCATAATAATACAAAGCGATCACCAACCGTTCCTGCTGGTTGAGAGTCTCGATCATCTTTTTTGCCAGAGCCTTGGCTTCAGCCCATTCGATCTCCCCGTCCATATCCGGCGCGTCTTCATCTTCCAGCAACTCGCCCATGGTGCTCTTCTCGCCCTCGGGCGACATGAACGGCTGATCCAGCGAAAGAATGCTGGCGACTTTTACCTCGTCGAGCATATGGTAATAGCTGTCCAGGTCGACATCCAGCTCCTTGCAGATTTCCTCGTCGGAGGGTACGCGCCCCAGATCGCCCTCGAGCTTGACCAGGGCCGCTTCCAGAGTTTTCACCTTGGTGCGGATGGAACGGGGCATCCAGTCATAATCGCGCAGGGAGTCCAGGATGCTGCCTCGGATCCGCGCCCCGGCGAAGGTCTCGAACTTGAAGCCGCGTTCCGGTTCAAAGTTGTCAATAGAGGCAATCAGCCCGATGATGCCGGAATTGACCAGCTCGTTGATCTCCACCGACTGGGGCAATCCGATCTTGAGCCTGCCCGCGACCTGCTGCACCAACGGGAGATAGCGAATCACCAGCTCGTCTTTGACAAGCTGAGTCCTCTCGTTGGCGTACAACTCCCAAAGCTTGTCGATATCCATCTTGGCAAGCTCGGACACGGTCATGACTCACCGGCCTTCGACTGTTCAGGCTGACGTGATTCCTCGTGGGCGCGCAAAGCTTCTTCCTCCTCCTCTTCCTCCAGGGCGGACGCTTCCTCCGTCTCCCGTTGCAAACGCTGAACTTCATATTCATGCAGCAAACGTGCGATGATACTCGACGTCACGATACTGATAATATGATACACAAAATAGACCACGACTCCCCAGAACAGGGACATGAAGATGGGTTTTTGCAGATAGAGGTTCCAGGCGGTCACCCCGAAGAGCAGGGCGAACGCGATGGCCTGGCTGACGTAGCTCCATCCGCTTTGCTTCTTCAATCCTCACTCCTGCTGGTAAAAATGCGCTGGAGGAAATTGGCTCGATCTTCGCTCGACACCGGCATTTTCAGGTATTTCCGCGCCATCATCATCAACGCAGTTGTGGCGGGGCTGCGGGGGAAAAGAGTCGCAAACGGCTCCCGTTTGGCCACCGCCACGGGCACATTCGGGTCCACCGGCAGATAGCCCAGCAGGTCCAGGTCCACATGCAGGAAATTCCTCACCGCCAGTTGCAGCTTCTCAAACGTATCCATGGCGTCACGCTGACGCTGCGCCAGGTTGATCAACACCATGATTTTCAGCATCGGATTGCGTGTGATCGCCACCTTCACCATGGCGTAAGCGTCGGTGATGGACGTCGGCTCGGAATTGGTCACCAGGATGACGTCATCCGCGCCGACCACAAATTGCATCACATTTTCCGACAAACCCGCCCCGGTGTCGATCAGGATGATATCATACAGCCGTTCAAACTCTTCAAACGCGGAGATCATCTTATTGCGGACTTCGCTGTCGCGTTCCAGCATCTCCACCACGCCGCTGCTGCCGGGCAGGATCTTGATGCCCGCCGGGCCGTTGGTCAGCACCTCGCTGAAATACGCGTCCCCCGTGATCACGTCGTACAAAGTAGCCCGCATCTTCAGGCCCAGCAGGATATCCAGATTGGCGAGGTTGGTGTCGGCGTCCACCAGCAGCACACGTTGGCCCAGCTTTCCGAACGTGATCGCCAGGTTCAGGCTGATATTGGATTTTCCCACCCCCCCCTTGCCGGAGGTGACCGCAATCCGGCGCGCACGTTTCTTGCCGCCCTCCTCGCGCGACTGCCGGCGCGGGGATCCCATTCTGCGACTCTGTTTGCGAAGTGGTTCCGCCTGATCTGAAGGCATCGAATCGTCCTTTATCCTGGCATCTGGTTTACACGCCTGTCCACCGGGGCGTCACTCTGGTCAAATATGCAACATTGAAGCAGCCTGCGCTGCCATAATCCATAAGAAGATGCAGTTTTCCGAGGGACCCGTTCAGGCCTCGACACGGAAATTATCCCGGCGCATCTCCTCAAATACAGCTCTACTGGTCATCATCTCGGCCAGCATCTCGGGGTCCGCCGGCAGGATGTCATCGGGAACATTTTGTCCCGTCGTCAGGAAAACCCATTGCCGTTTCAACAGATCGGCGACATCCAGCAGATGCCCGGGCGTGGCGATCTCATCCAGTTTGGTCAACACCACCCGCGAGCAGGGTACAATCCCGAAGCGCCGGATGATCTCCTTCTGGTCCTCCACGCGCGTACCCGCCGAGAGCACCAGTACAACCTCGTCCGCCTGGGCCTCGTCCATGAATTCTTTCAGTTCCAGCAGCGCGCCGGAATCGTTCTGGCTGCGGCCTGCGGTGTCGATCAGCACCACGTCCTTGCCCTGCTGCCGTCGAATCGCCTTTGGCAACTCTTCCGGACGATACACGACATCCATGGACACGCCCGCGATGCCGGCGAAGGTCTGCAACTGCTCCACCGCCGCGACACGGTAGGTGTCTGTGGAAACAAGGGCCACCGATTTCCCGCCGTAGATCAACCGGTTGGTGGCCATCTTCGCCAGGGTGGTGGTTTTGCCAACCCCCGTCGGGCCGATCAACGCCACCACCAGCGGCCGATTTTCATGCCGATGAGATGAGAGCCTTCCAGTCGAGAATCGCGCCGCGATCATCTCATGGAACGCCGGATCGATGACCGTGTCATCTTCCAGCTCATCACCCTTCAACTCGATATACAGTTTCTGACAAATATCATGCGCAATGCGTTCACCGACACCGTTTTCCACAAGGTTCATCCAGCGCTGCTTCAGTTTGTCCGGCAGGCTGGGAGCGTTCTTGTACTTCAGATGCGTGGCCAGATCCTTGACCGTATCCCGCAGCTCGCTCAATTCGCTCTGTACAGACTGCATGGAACTGTCATCGCCGGCAGTCGCTTTCCCGGGTTTCTTTGCTTCCACCCAGGATTCGGCCTGTTGGGCCAGTTTTTCCGCCGGACCGGGCTTTTGCGCCGGGGAGGTCCAGCCGCCATCGTCCGCGGGTTTCCCGGGTTTTGGACTGCTGCTGCGTTCCAGCGTTTTCCGCTTCTCGTCGCTCAATTTCATCGAGCGGATGGATTCCGGCACATGCTCATCCGGGGTGGCGGCGGTCACCTCGATCACCTGCTTGCCCATGAAGCTGAGCAGTCCTCCCTTGTCCACCTTCCGGGACTGAAGGATGACTGCATCTTCACCCAGCTCCTGCTTCACCATTCGCAGGGCTTCGGGCATGGTTTCCGCCGTGAATTTCTTGATGATCATGAGACTCTTCCGCTGACACGCGCATCGCCGTCAAGAACCGCCTCTGCCAAGACGCATTCTTCAGGGCCGCGGGTTTGGATTCTGCTGCTTCCGCTTCCCCTGTTGCGGTCTTTGTCCAGCCGGTTTGGGCGCATCATTTTGCGGCGGGCGCTGTTGCGCGCCGGCGGGACGGCCCTGCTCCGGTTGCTGCGGCGGCGCCAGGGAAACCGTACCCACAGACTCCACCTGAACGTTGACCAGCAATTCTCCGTAAGATAAGACAACGATTTGCGGCATAACAGGCTCAATCAGCTTGCGCAACACCTGGCGCACCGCCGGCGAGGTCACCACCATCGGCTGCCGTCCGCTTGCGGTCATCCTGTCCACCAACTGCGACAAGCTGGTATAAACAGCGTTGATAATCTGCGGCGGCAGGTCGACCACTCCCAGTTGCAACCCCCGTCCCTGCGACCGTTGCGCAGCATCGCTCAGAGCGTTTTCCACCTCCGGGTCGAGCGTCAGCGCGTAGATCTTGCCGTCATCCTCAATAAAGCGCTGAGTAATCGTCGAGGACATGGCATAGCGGACGTATTCCACCAGGATGTCCGTATCCTTCGTCATGGGCGCGTAATCCGCAAGCGTCTCCATGATGGAACCCAGGTCACGGATCGGAATCGACTCCTTCAGCAGCTTCTGCAGCACCTTATGTACGCCGCCGATGGTCATCAGGTTCGGGATCAGCTCCTCAACCACGGTCGGGTTGTCTTCCTTCAGATTGTCAATCAGGTTGCTGACGTCCTTCCGGCTGAGCAGCTTGTGGGCGTTTGCTTTGATGACCTCCACCAGGTGGGTGGCGAGCACCGCGGTCGGCTCTACGACCGTGTAGCCGGCGGCCTCGGCTCGGTCACGGGATTTCTGATTGATCCACAGCGCCGGCAGGCCGTAGGTCGGCTCCCGTGTCTCGATCCCTTCCATCTTTTCGCTGGCCGTTCCGGGATTCAACGCCAGCAGAGAACCCATTTTCAGTTCGCCGCGCGCCTGTTCATTCCCGCGAATCTTGATGATGTATTCCGTAGGCTTGAGCTGGATGTTATCCCGGATACGGATGGGCGGCACGACAATGCCCAGCTGGATTGCCTGTTGTTTCCGGATCATGGTGATTCGGCTCAGCAGGTCGCCCTCCTGCTCGCTGTCAATCAGGGGAATCAGAGAGTACCCGATTTCCAGCTCCATGGGATCGATGTAGAGATAGTCCTCGATTTTGTCCGGTTCTTTAACTTTCGGTTTCTCTTCCGCTTCGATTTGCTCCAGCTTCGAGGCCGTCTGTTTCTGGGATCGATACGTTCTCCAGGCAACGACACCCGTGCCGACAGACAACAGTAAGAACGGAAGCGTGGGCAAACCTGGCACCATGGCGAAGAAGGCCAGCACACCGGTCACGATAGCCAGCGGTTTGGGCCTGACCAGCAATTGCCCGGTGAACTCACGACCGAGGTTCATTTCCGAGGCTGCGCGGGCGACGATGATACCGGCTGAGGTTGAAATCACCAGCGACGGGATCTGGCTGACGAGCCCGTCACCTACGGTGAGGATGGTGTAGGTGTTCAGCGCTTCCCGGAAGGGCATTTGCATCTGCCACATGCCAATAGCGATCCCGCCGATAATGTTGATGGCGGTGATGATCAAACCTGCGCTGGCGTCTCCTCGAACGAACTTCGCCGCACCGTCCATGGCGCCGTAGAAGTCCGCTTCCCGGCGGATGTCGTCACGGCGTGTCCGGGCTTCCGCCTCCGAGAGAATGCCGTTATTCATGTCGGCGTCTACGGCGAGCTGCTTGCCGGGCATGGCGTCCAGGGTAAACCGCGCCGCAACTTCCGCGATTCGGCCCGACCCCTTGGTGATTACCGTCAGGTTGATCAACACAAGGATCAGGAAGATCACGATACCGACGATGTAATTGCCCCCGATGACAAACCCACCGAACGCCTCGATGATGTTGCCGGCGTAGCCCTTACCGAGGATCATCCTTGTGGAGGCGACGTTGATGCCCAACCGCAGCAGCGTTGTGAGCAGCAGCAATCCGGGGAAAACACTGAAGTCCAGCGATCTTTCGGTATACATCGCGACCATCAGCACGATTAGCGCGATGCAGATGTTGAGTGCGATCAAGAGGTCGAGGATCATCGGCGGCACCGGGAGCACCATCAAGACGATGACTCCGACGACACCGATGGCCAGTGTAATATCGCTGCGCTCCAGGAGTTTGTTCAGCCAGGGAGCCTGGTTGAGCCGTTCTTCTGTGGAAAGGTGCGCAGTGGATTGAGCTTCGGCCATCTTCTATCCCAAGGTTGGTGGTTGCCATCCTTGGAAAAGCAAGCGGTGTGCCCAAAGCTAAGGTACTGTTAAGCGGGGACTTCCTCATCACGGAGTTCGTAGATGTAGGCGATGATTTCCGCCACATCCTGATAGAATTGCCCCGGTATCTCCTCGCCGATTTCGCAGGACTTGTACAGGGCGCGTGCGAGAGGCGGGTTTTCGAGGATGGGAATGTCGTGTTCGCGGGCGACTTCCTTGATGCGTTCCGCCAGCAGGCGCAGGCCTTTGCCGACCAGCACCGGCGCTTTCATGGTTTCCGGATCGTACTTGAGCGCCACCGCCACATGCACCGGGTTGGTGACGACCACATCCGCTTCCGGTAATTCCTTGATCATCTTGTTGAAGGCGAACTGCATGCCCATTTCCCGGATCTTCCGTTTGATTTTCGGATCGCCGTCCATCATTTTCCGCTCTTCCTTCACCTCTGTTTTCGTCATTTTGAGATCCTGATGATGGTTCCATTTCTGCCAGATGAAGTCAATGATCGCCAGCACAAAGAGCAATGACAGCGTCCATATGGCGACTTCCAGGATGGTGTGAATGAGGAACAGGAAAATGGCTCCGACATTGGAATCCATCAGCGGCACGAACTGGGGCCAGGCGCGCCGGACGACCGTATAGGCCGTATAGCCGATAATCAGCAGCTTGATGATATTCACCCCAAGCTGCATAATCGCTTTCTTGTTGACGAGCTTTTTGAATCCCTTCATCCCGTCGGAGAAGGGATTCATTTTGCCCCACTTTGGTTTCAGGGCTTTCTTGGACCAGAGGAAGCCGAACTGGAGATAGTTGATAACAATGGCCATAATGGCGACTACAATCAGGATAGGCGCCAGCGTGATCAACAACCATACACTTGCTGCAGTCATAAATCCATTGAAATTATACGCGTCAATCTGGAAGAGGGACAAGTCGCCGTAAATGCCCTTGGTGAGCCCCATCATGCGGTCCATCATCCACCCGCCCCAGATGGTCAGGGTGGCCAGACCGCCGAAGATCACCGCGAAGCTGTTCAGCTCCTGGGATTTGGCGACATTACCATCGCTGCGAGCGTCACGTTGCCGCTTGCCGGATGGTTTTTCGGATTTTTCCTGGCCGTCTTTGTTTTCGCGCGGCATACTCTACCCAGCCATGGTGCGGATGAAGTCGATCATGTTCCCTTGCCAGTTGGCGAAAGTCTTCCCGAACACGAAAACAAAAAAGGGCAGTGACAGGGCGATGGTAAAAATCCCTATGCCGATTTTCAACGGGAAGCCGACCAACCAGACATTCATCTGGGGAACCGTCCTCGCCAGGATGCCCAATGCAAACTCCGTGACGAGAATCGCAACCAGCACCGGGGCGCAGAATTTCACCCCCAGGATAAAGATATCCGCACTCAACCGGGCAAAGCCTTCCACCATCAACGGGGAAAAAGTGCCGCTTCCGACCGGGATACGAAGGAACGCTTCGTCAATAGCCAACAGGAGGAAATGGTGGCCGCCCATCAGCAGAAACAGCATGATCGACAGCATGTTCCAGATCTGGGCGATGATGGGCATCTGGATGTCCACCAGCGGGTCGACCGTGTTGATAATGCCAAAACCGATCTGCCTGCCGATGATAAAGCCCGCGAGTTGTACGCCATAGAACATGAAATGCCCCACGATGGCGGCGGCGATGCCAATCAGAATCTCTTTCAGCACATACCCGAAAAAGGCGATCACACCCGGAATGTAGGTGAGCGTCATCTCCGGATGCAAAGGAAACAGGATGGCGGTCACCATGACGGCGAGTCCAACCTTGAACTGGTTGGGGAAGGCGGTGAGGCCGAAGAAAGGCATCGCCATGAACATGGCGGCGATCCGGAAGAACATCAGCAGCCACCGTTCAACTTCATCGAGGTTGAACTGCAGCACCTCCATCATGATTCAGTATCCCCGTCGGTAATCACCACTCGGATAGAACCGGGAATGGGGTCCACTTTCTGAATTTCACGGATGGAGGTGATATTCTTCTCTTCCAGTTTTTGTCCCTTGGGAAGCAGGAAGATGCCGTTTTCGGTGAACAGATCGTTGACCAGCACCATCCCCGGCATCAGTTCCGAGGCCAGGACATCCACCTGCCGGCGCATGGAGTGCTTGGTCTTGGACTGGGCCTGGACAAAACTGAGCAGCGCCTTGGACATGTCGGCGTCAAAACGTGTGCCCGCGTTGGTCTTGAAGAACTTGATGATGAAGGCTTCGCTCTTGCCACCTATCGCGGACAGCTCATCATACTGATTGCAGACCGCCAGGAGACGGGATTCGAGGGGGATATCCTCGCCCGCCAGGTTGTCCGGGTGGCCTCGGCCGTCCCACCGTTCATTGATATGGCGGACGATCTTGCCGGCACGGTCAAACCACTCGATTTCCTTCAAGTAACTCTGGGCGACCTGCGGCAGGCTCATCACCAACTGCCGGTCCTTCTCCTGCAACGTCTCCATAGGACTATCAAGCAGTTTCTTCGGCAGCCCGAGTTTGCCGATGTCATGCAACAACGCGGCGATTTCCAGGTCGGATATCTCCTGCTCACTGAACTCCAGCATCGCCGCGATGGATGTGGCGAGATAAGCGATACGGCGAGAATGTGCGGTCAAGGTCGGATCCATGCTTTCCATCAACTTGAGGAAAACCTTCACCGTATTGACAATCGACTTCTCCAGCACCTTGGTGACTTTGGCGAGTTCCAGATTTCGGCTGGCGATCAGGGCGGTCCGCTCCTTCACCTTCTGGTTGAGAGTCTGATTCCACTCTTCCAGCTCAGCATTCTTTTCCTTGAGTTCTCCCAGCAGCCGCTTGTTTTGCTGTTCGAGGTCATAGAACTCCAGCGCCCGCTGTACCGTAATCCGGATATCATCGTCGTTCCAGGGCTTGAAGATGAAGCGATAGACCTTGGCGCGGTTGATGGCGTCCACCGCAGCTTCCAGATCAGCGTACCCGGTCAGGATGATGCGCACCGGTGCGGGATCCAGCTCGACCGACTTCGCCAGGAACTCCGTCCCCTCCATGATCGGCATGCGCTGATCGCTGATGATCAGATGCACCTTGTTCGACTCAATGAATTCAAGCGCTTTACGAGGATCGGTAAACGTCTCGATCTCGTAATCCTCGTCAAAAAAACTGCGCTTCAACGCACTCAGGATGTTCGGTTCGTCGTCCACGAACACCAGCGTCCGATCCTGCTCATCCATCGCTTTGCGTCTCCTTGTTCCCACCTCGCCCGGACTTAATCAGAATGCCAAAGGGATCTCATTCCCGCGAAAGCGGGAATGAAAGTCGGTTTGATTCTGCGACACTCTGCTTCGCGGGAATGAAAGTCGGTTTGATTCTGTGACAGTCTGCTTCGCAGGAATGAAAGTCGGTTTTATTCTGCGACATCCTGTCGCCCGGCAATGGGAAGGGTTATGGTGAACAGGGTTCCCTTGCCGGAGATGCTGTCCACCTCAATTGACCCCTGGTGATTCTGAATGATGCGATAGCTGATGGACAAGCCCAGCCCTGTGCCTTCACCGACCGGCTTTGTCGTGAAGAAGGGATCGAAGATTTTCTCCACGACCTCCGGCGGCATACCCATGCCGTTGTCTTCCACCTCGATTTTGACGCTGCCGCCATCCTTCCGCGACCGGATCCATACTTTGCCCGGCGGTTCTTCAATCGCCTGGGTGGCGTTGACAATCAGGTTCATCACCACCTGGTTGATCTGCTGCATGTTGCATTGAACCTTGGGAAGATCCTCATCCAGCTCGAGGATCACTTCAGCAACCTTTTTCGCCTTCCCTTTAACGATATTGAGTGTGCTGCGAATACCTTTGTTGATATCCGCTGCTCGCTCTCCTTCGGAATCATTGCGGCTGAACTGCCCCAGATCTTTGACAATCTGCTGGACACGCGATGTGCCCTCCAGGGACTCGTTCAATACCAGCTCGAAATCACCCAGGATACGGTCCACCTTCTCCTTTTTCAGCTTGTCCCGGATATCATCCGCAAGTGCGCCATCCGCATCATTATCGCCAACCTGCTCCGAGATATAGCTCAGCGCATTGACCACTTTGCCGGCGTATTTCTGCATCGTCTGCAAGTTGGCGCGGACATAGCCGATGGGATTGTTGATCTCATGGGCCACCCCCGCCGCCATCTGCCCCAAAGAACTGAGCTTTTCCGATTGGAGAAGTTGCACCTGGGTCTCGTGCAGTTCCTTCAGCGCACTTTCCAGGTCCTTGTTTCGTTTGTCAAGCTGTTCTACCAACTTACGAAGCTGCTCGGCGCTGCGTTTCTGTTCGTCATAAAGATGCCGGCGTTCCAGCGCACGTTCCACCGTCAGACTGATCTCTTCCATGCTGACGGGTTTCTGGAGGTAATCGTACGCACCTTTTTTGATGGCCTCGAGCGCCGTGTCGATACTGCCATGCCCGGTCAGGAAGATCACTTCTACGAGCGGGTCTTTCTGTTTCACTGTTTCCAGCAGTTCGAGGCCGTTCATTTTCGGCATCATCAGGTCGGTGACGATGACCTCGATGTGCGGGTTCTCATTGAAAAGCTCGAGGCCGCGTTCGCCGTCCTCGGCTGTGAAGACTTCCATCCCGAAGTGGACGAGGGCTTCCTCGACCACCTCACGGAGCCATTCCTCGTCGTCGATCACCAGCACCCGGGTCTTGCCGTCGTATGGCTCGATCACAGCGCGGCTCCTAGTGTTCCGTTGCGCCAGGTATGAACGTTTCTGCTTGTTTCTTGATGAGTCAAGTTCAAGGCGATTTCGCGCCGGCATAGTGGTGCTACGGTAAGCGAAATCAACGTAGAAATTGACCATCAGAAACAAGCCCTTCGGGAGCGCGT
>CAZYOC010000004.1:0-45874 GCA_964648415.1 uncultured bacterium
CACCTAAATTTAAAAAGTTCTCGCATGACGGAGCAATTTCGGGAATCGCTATATTCCAATCAGGCATTGTTCTCTCCGTAAAATGGGCATGCATCAACTAATGGAAGATCTGGGCCTGGCATGCTCAGGTCAGGGAAATCGCCAAGAACACCAGAGTTAGACAGATCCTCCTCGATGGGTGAGTCTGGCACATCTGTTGTATTAAGCACGAGCGTACAGACTTCCAAATACTTTTCAAGCGTAGTTTTGCGCGAGGAATCGATCTTAGCCATGACTCGTACCTACTTATGTTTCTTGTAACAAGGGCTTTACTTGCCTTCGCGATAAGCACACTTTAATATGCAAAGGAATTTGTGAAATTGCAAGTCGATTTTTCTGGTTCATCGTGTATCAAACAATGGGCCATTTTTCTCTACTTGGTTGACTTGGTGTTGACCGGTCAGTTTTATTGCCTTGTCAGTCAGCGTGTTTGTCTTCGGTTTTCCTCGTCTGGTTTCTCTCCGCCCGTCGTACTCGTGCAGCTTTCAGTTTGAGATCCCTTTGCGTCTGGAACGTTTCTGCTGTTCCAGCCAGCTTGTAGGCGGGTGTGACATAGCCGATGGCGCTGTGCAGCCATTCGTGATTGTAACAGGCAATATACTGCTCAATGACCGAGCGTGCATGGTCAGCGCTGGTCAGCGCCTTTCGACGGATGCATTCGGTTTTGATGGATCCGTGAAAGCGTTCCAGTTTGCCGTTGCTCTGCGGATTCGGCGACAGTTCAACACGAGTATATATCACCGGTTGCATTGAAAGAAAATGACTGTTCGTGAAATATCCGGACTCGTTTCCACGCAACACAAAACCGGGCGACACCTCGCGGCGCCGCCCGGACAAAGAATCAACTTGAAACAGGTGTTACTTCACCAGGGTCATCTTCATGGTCTTGTTGAAAGAACCGGAAGACATCTGGACGAAGTACACGCCGCTGGCCAACTCGCTGCCGTCGAACACGATCGCATGCTGACCCGCGCTCAGGGTCCGGTTGGTCAGGCTCATGACCTCACGGCCCAGCACGTCGAACACTGCGAGCTGCACATGGCCGCGCTTGGCCAGGCTGAACTCGATGGTCGTGGTCGGGTTGAACGGGTTCGGGTAGTTCTGCGCCAGGTTAAACTCGTGCGGCTGCAGACCTTCACCCTCGCCGACAGAAGTACCGCCACGGTAGAACGGATCATCGTCCTCCCACGGGGCGTCGTCAGGCATCCATTCAAAGTCGTACGAGTCGTGCCAGTAGCCCGTGGAGTCGGCGTGCATCGGGTAGTTCCGCACCCATTCCGCGTTGGTGTGGAAGGCATCCATGATGTCCGACTTGGCCACACGATGGTACACCACCGGGTTGTTGGTGTATTCACCCTCTTCCTGCACCACGAAGCCGGCGTCGAGGTCCAGCACGTAGTTGATGTGCAGGTAGTCGCCCGTGTTGTCCAGAGACAGGGTGGGCTCACGTTCGTTGCGGCATTCGCCGGCGGCCAACTGGTTGTTCGGAACCTGCTCGCCGTCGGTGCCCCACGTGTTGGTGATGTTCACCGGCTTGGTCCACAAGCGGCCGTACCAGTCGCCGTTGTCACTATTCGGCGGGCTGGCGACCACCACGATTTCACCGTTGGAGAAACCGTCATCACTCCGGTCCCACTGCGTGGAATCGGGCTCGTGCCAGCCTTCCATCCCGTAGCTCTGGTATACGCACCACAGGATATCCGTTTCAGGATCCTGCCACATGCTGGGACGACCGACCTGACGCTGCCAGGCGCCCGGAGCCACCCAGTTCCAGAAGGTGCCGTCAGCCAACACCGACACGTCTTCCGTAGCGTTGTCCCAGTGGAAGATGTACGCGGTGTAGGTGATGGTGCCTTCGAAGTAGAAGTAACCCGGCGCGGTGAACGCGACGTGGATGATGTCATCGTGGTCGATGTACACGTTCACGTCGGTGTACGCGCGGAAGGTATCCACATCCGCCGCCAGCGAATCGGGCAGCAGATCTTCGTTCGGCAGGGCGAAATCGGTCACGTTGATGGGATTGTCAAAATCCCAGGTTTCGCCGCCGTCTTCGCTGACCCACAGGTAAACGTCGTTGTTCATCTGCGACGCATCTTCATCCCCGTGGATGCCGTAGTCGCGGCTCCAGGTCTGCGCGATGGCGACCGTGCTGCCGTCATACGACACCGCCACGTCCGCAGCGATGTTCATCCCGTTGTCGGTGACCAGCACCTGCTCTTCGGGAGCGTTGAAACGGGACTGTGCGGGATCGTATTCGGCGCGCGAATACAGGATCTCCATGGCGGCCGACGGGTCTTCGTCACGGTTCATGCTGGTGACCGTGTGCTGGTAACCGGTACCGTCGTATTCACCGAACGTGACACGCGGCCAGATGTGCTCGAAATCACCGTATTCCGGGATCGACGTCTCGTTGAACACACCGGGAATGACGCTCCACTCCGCAGCAATGCGGGATTCGAAAGGATCTCCCGTGACCGCCGTGGCGTGGTAGCCCGGATACGGCTGGCCGTCGTTGGGATTGTAGCCCATGCTGGTGTAGCCGGCGCGCGCGGAGGCGTCAACCACATAGCCACCCGCCTGCTCAGCCGTCATGGTCGCGTTGTCAATCCGGTTGAAACGGACGTGACGAGCGCCGGCGGACGACTCCAAACAGGTCCAGACCATCATGGCTGTATTGTCGTAAAACCCGATCATGCGGCCACAGGTGCCGTTGTGCTGGCTTTCCCAGTAGGTAAAGCCAACATGCACTGTGTCGCCGATGATCTCATCGAGCTCAGGCTGATTCGCCGGAAAACCCGGCGCATCCTGAGGCACTGCGGTTTCTGCATCATGGATGGCGCGGTTTTGTCCATCCTGGATCGAGATGTACGGCGACGGGAAATCCGTCGACGCAAACACCATCGAACCTAAAAGCAGAAGTGTAAAAACGGCAAGACCAACTCGCTTCATGATTCCTCCAGTTACCCTTGGTGACATGCCTCCGGCACGACCAACGCCACTCCACCTCTCGACGTTGCCGGACCTTCGGCAAATCATGTGAAAAAAATGCTTAGCTTCCAACCAACCGAAACCTCAACACCACTAGTTTTATAAAATACGGTAAAATGTGGCGGTACGCAAAGCACCCGCTCATCCGAAGGCCCGCTCAATAGCCAGCGAAATGTAGAGATACTTGATTTCCTCACCAAACATAAACGCTATCCAGGCCCCGATCGCCAGCCAGGGCACGAAAGGAATTTCCTTCTCACGCAATGTTGTTCGGCTGATCAACGCTACCAGTCCGGTCCCCACCAGCGCCGCAGCGGCCGCGATCGCCAGTGCGAAGGCGATGTAAATGAATTTAAGAATAAACTGATGCGCCACCGGGTCTACCAGGTAGACGGAGAACCCGGCGGTCATGGTCACATCGCCGCTGCCTACTCCGTCCCGGCGCATGATAAACTTGGATATGACCATTACAAACAACGGGAACATGGCCCCGACCAGACCGGCCGCCAGCGCCGCGCCCAGACCGCCCCAACCATCACGAACCCCGGCATAGATCAGGCCGCAAACTAACATCGGCAACACCACATGGTCCGGTACGGTCAGTGTCTCCAGGTCAATCACCGCCAGCGCGATCAGGTGCCAGCCAAGAACCATCCCTCCAACCGCATCAATGGTGGGGCCAAACCACCAGACCGGCGCGACGGCCACGATTACCGCGGTCAGCTCCACGAGAAAATACCGTGACGGGATCCCGACCCCGCAATCAGGACACTTTCCCCGGAGCACCAGCCAGGAAATCAGGGGAATGTTGTTCCAGGGCTTGATGGGACGGCCGCATTCAGGACAATGCGAACCCGGCTTGACAATGGACTCCGCCCGGGGCATCCTGTGGATCACCACATTCAGGAAGCTCCCGATCACCGCGCCCAGCAATCCGGCGAACACCATGTACATCCAGAGCGGCACATCGCTCATCGCGCCCACCCCCGCAAAAGAAAGGGGCGATCCAGATCGCCCCCTGAAAATCGTTCGGAAGCCCTTCTTCCGATCAACCAAGCCCCGCGCGCAGAGCCTGACCAATCTTGAAGATCGGCAGGTAAATCGATACCACGATCAGCACCACCATGCCGCCGAGAAGAATAATCATCAACGGCTGGATCAAACTGGTCATCCGCTCAACCACAGCTTCCACCTGCTTCTCGTAGAAGTACGCGGCGCGTTCCAGCAACTGGTCCATTTCACCGGTATCCTCACCGGTGGCGATCAACTGGATCAAGGTCGAGGGGAACACCTTGGTCTTCTTCAGGGCTACCGAAATCGCGAACCCGTCGCGAATCATCGCCTTGGAGTTGTCAATCGCCCGCGCCACAACCCTGTTGCCCACAACCCCTTTGCTGTGGTTCAACGCTTCCAGGACTGGAACACCGGACCCCATCAAAATCCCGAAGGTCTTGGCGAAACGGGTCATCATGGAGTCTTTATGAAGCTGACCCAGCACCGGGAAGTTCATGCGGAACGTATCCCAGGCGATACCCCCCTTTTCCGTCAAGGTCAAAATCCATAAGAAGAACAGGATGACCAACCCCAGCCCGGTGAACTCAATGAAGTGCGTACTTACCGCCTCGCTGATGTTCACCAACAGCTTGGTCTGCCAGGGCAACTCCGCGCCGAAGGAAGAATAAATGTTGGTAAATTTGGGAACAATCCCAATGATCAAACCGGCCAGAATGCTTACCATGAAGATGATGACGAAAGTCGGATACGCCAGGGCGGAGACGATCTTGCGCTGCGTGTCCGCCACCGACTCCAGGTAATCACTGAGCTGCTGCAACACGACGTGCAGCGAACCGGAGATCTCACCCGCGCTCACCAGGGCGACATACAGCGGGTCAAACACGCCGGGATGCTCCCCGATCGCATCGGAAAGGGCGCGCCCTTTCTTCAGGTCGTTCGCCACTGCGGCCAGCGTCTTCTTGAACCCGGTATGTTTCTCCTCCTGCATCAGGTTAGCGATGGACTTCTCAATCGTCAACCCCGCGGAGAACATGGTGGATAACTGGCGGGTGAAGAACACTCTGTTGCCCAGCGGCACCCGTGTCTTAATGCGATAGATCGCCGTAGACACCTGATCGACAATCGAAGCGGACTGAGCCTGTTCACTGACCTTGAGTTCGCGCAAGGAAACGATCTTGGCGCCTCGTTTGGTCAGTTGCTCCCAAGCGGCTTCGTAGTTGGCGGCCCGCAGGCGGTCCTCCCGCCGCGTCCCGTCCGTCTCCGTTACGATGTACGTGAAAATCGGCATACGAGCAGTTCCCGGTTACTCAGTGGTCACACGCAGGATCTCTTCCATCGTTGTAATCCCGCGCTTCGCTTTGCTGATCCCGTGAGCACGCAGTGTCTCCATCCCCTGCAACTCCGCGACCTCCTGGATCTCGTCCTGACTGGCGTTATCGTAAATCAAACGGCGAATTTCACTGCTGACCTGCAAAATCTCAAAGATACCGGTACGGCCATAGTACCCCGTGTCACGGCAGTTGATGCAACCACGACCGCGATACCATTCAATCGACTGGAACTCTTCGTCCTTCGGATCCAAATCAAGGTATTCGAACTCAACATCCTTCGGTTCGTATTTCTCCTTGCAGTTCGGACAGATGTTCCGAACCAGGCGCTGCGCCATCACCAGCAGCAGCGAGGATCCCACGAGGAAAGGCGGCACACCGATGTCGATCAAACGAGTCACCGTCGACGCCGCATCGTTCGCGTGAACCGTACTGAACACCAAGTGACCCGTCAACGAGAACTTGACCGCGATGTCCGCCGTTTCTTCGTCTCGAATCTCCCCGATCAGCAGACGGTCCGGGTCCTGACGCAGAATCGAACGCAAGGACGAGGCGAAAGTCAAGCCGATGCGCGGCTTCACCTGCACCTGGTTGATCCCGTCCAGATAATACTCAACCGGATCTTCCACCGTGGTGATGTTGTCCTGGGCACTCATAATTTCACGCAACGAAGCGTACAGCGTGGTGGATTTACCGGAACCGGTCGGCCCGGAAATAATCACCATGCCGTAAGGCTTGATGATGTTACGCTTGAAGATCTTGTGCTGATGCTCTTCAAAACCCAGCGTGGACAGCGAGAACCCGAAGGCCCCCTTGTCCAGCAAACGCATTACGACCTTTTCGCCGTTTACCGTCGGCAGGATACTGACACGGACGTCCACTTCCTTGTCCGCCGCCTTGATGGTAAATCGGCCGTCCTGCGGCAACCGTTTCTCCGCAATGTTCAACTTGGAGATGATCTTGATACGCGTGACGATGCCGTTATGCGCGTTTTTCGGAGGCGTCATCACCTCGATCAGGACGCCGTCCACACGATACCGCACCCGAACCTGGTGTTCCGCAGGTTCGATGTGAATATCCGTGGCGCGCTCTTTCAAGCCTTCGGCGATGATCATGTTCACCAGCTTGATAATCGGCGCGTCTTCCTGATCGGCGACCTTGGTCATGTCGACCATGCCTTCTTCGCCCTCATCCGCTTCGGCGAAGAACTGCAAGTCTCCGATGACCTCCTTGGTTTCCTTCTGCTTGCGGATCCGGACATACAGCTTGTCGATCGCATCCTGGATACCTTCAGGAGACGCCATGGCGAGCTGCAACATGGGCGCCTCTTCCATCTGATCCGTCAGATTCTGAAGGTTATCCTGCGCAACAATATCATCCGGGTCCGCCATAGCGACCGTAATGACGCCGTTATCGCTCCGGACCGCCAGAAGGTTGTGTTCTTTGGCGAACTCTTCCGGAATAAAGCGCACCACATCTTCTTTGGACTCCAGCAATTGTTCGTTGGTGAAGAACTGGTAGTCCATCTGCTGCGCCAGGCCGTAGTATACTTTCTCCTGGACGGCATGCCCCAATGCGACCAGGGCTTCGCCAATCAGCAGCCCCTTCTTGTCGGCCTCGTTGAGACCCTCTTCCAGTTGCTGCTCATCAATGATGCCCTCTTCAAGGAGGATTTCGCCCAATTTCGGGAAAGCACCCAAATCCGTCATGCCAGAAAACCTTTCTCTCGCTCACGCAAACGTGGATAAACGTCCCATCGGCGGCGGCGTTCGCCGCCGCCGATGGAATTACAGCTATGTTACACTCGCAGGATCGATCATTACTATGCCGGCGGGTGAGTCAGAGTGATGGTCACCGGCTCCACCGACGTCTCAGGATATCCCACGATGAACACTTCCGCCGTTGCAGTCGTCTCCAAGATGCGCGGATCCGGGAACGCTTCCACGAACGGGATAATCAGGTATCGCATCGCGTAACCGTCGTCATCGTTGTCCGGAACCGGAGAATTGTACTCCCGCGGACCCGTAATCGCACGGTTTTCGCGCATCATGGGGTTCGGTGTTTGGGACTTGTAGTAAGATCCACGCGTCGTGGCGTATAGCACTTCCTGGTTGTTCACCCAGTGCAAGTGGCCATCGTACACATACGCATACATCTCGTGGACGGAGTTGCCAATGTTATCTGCGTAGTAGTAGTTCTGCGGATCCGCATCCAAACCGCCGTTCGGCTCCTGGATCGGAAGCAGAATATGCTGAAAAGTGGCCTCCAACACTTCCGCCTGATCAGGCATCACCTGTACGGTGATATTGACATAGCGGTTGGTTTGAGCACTGTGGTAACTCATGATCGTATGGGCGACACCCGGGGTTGTGACGTCGTCCTGATCCGGGTTACCGGTAAAGGAATGGAAACCGATGGTGGCCGGGTTAGTGCTGTCCGGGTCCCAGGCTGCCGTGATGAACTGAACTGCGATGCTGTCCCGTACCGGGTTGTTCAGTTCGTCCGTGATCCGGGCCGCAACTTCCACGTTCCAGATCGACCCGCCGCCATCAACCCCGTCGTTGTTGATGTCCAGATCAACGCTTGACGGGGGCCCGGCGACCACACGGAGCTGGCTGAATGTCGCACGAACGGTGTCTTCACGCGCCTGCGGATCTGCGAACGTCCAAGCCTGAAGGCGAAGAATGCCCAGCCCCTGGCCGGAGCTCACCGACACCTGCGCCCGACCACTGGAGGTAACCGCCGAATCAAACGGGGCGCCATAGGGGTTGCCGGGCTCCGTGCCGTCCGAACGGTTGATCATCGGCCGTTGAAAGCCCTGCTGCCCGTTCATATCCGGGAAGTTGTCCATCAGGAAGAACACCATCGTGCCGTCTTCCACCGGATGGCCGTTCGCATCGCTCACCGTCGCAGTGATATTGCACGTCTCGTCCCCGCCCGTACCGGACGCGGAAAGCTCGTACTGATCCGTCTGCAGACGCAGCGAGTTCGGTGTCGAAGAACGGATGGTGAAGTTGATCGAGTCACGCACCGTCAGGCCCGCAGAGAACAACATCCAGGCATTGCCGGAAGATGTTCCGGGGGAGAACTCGCCCTCGATCAGGCCCTGTTCCACGTGGCCCGCAGTATCTTCTTGCGAGTGCGTCGTCACCTGCGGAGTAACCGTACCCACAGGAACCTGCACACCGTCAGCATACCGGTAGCAATTCAGCGTGATGCCGTGTCCGTCGGCCACGGGGTTACCGAAAGTGTCCACCACCACAGCGCTTACAATGGCCGGTTCGGCTTGCAACGTCACAATTTCCGAACCGTCTTCGTTGTACACCCGCGCGTTGATGAAGTCGTACGGCCCCTTGGGAAGGATATGAACGGTAATCCACGGAGTATAGATCGGATCGCCGTCAGGCCCTTCAATCCAGGCGCGTAATTGTTCATCGCCTGCCTGGAGGCCTGGATGCAGGTAGGCATAAGCAAAGCCTTCCTGATCCAAACTGTCGCTGTTGCTGTGCCAGGTGGCGCCGGTTTCGTTGGCCGTCTGAAAGCGGACCAGTGTGCCCTCTGTGTACGGAGCACCGGTTTCGTTCACCACGTACGCACGGAACTCGATGCTGTCCATCTCGGCGACTTGATGATGTAAGCCTTCACGCGCTTGCAGCACGAAAGCATCTTCGTCCACTGGCGGTGTCTCCAGGATCTCGACGGCGATCGAGTCGATCAGGTTCAGCGAGTCGAAACGCGCCTTCACCCAAAGCTGCGGAATCGGCAGACCCCGGTCAATAAGCTGCACCGTGACTGTGCCGGCCGAATCGGTCCGAGCCACTGATGGCGCCAGGAAACCGTACTGCGATGCACACGAGAGCCGCACTTCACCATTCTGAACACCAACCTCGTCGCGGTCGGTCACTGTGATAGTGATATGGGCGCGGCTGACGCCGTTATCAGCGAATATTGTCTGCTCGGACGGAGGAAGCGACAGTGTGATGTCGCCGTGTGTGCCGACGGTCCGTTTTACGCGCAGTTTAACTTCGTGCGTCTGGCCGCCAACTGTACAGCTAATTAGCCAGGTTCCCTGCTTCATCAGGGTGTACACGGTGGCGCTGGCGACACCGTTGGCGTTGGTCGGTTGCTTGTTGCCGATGGTACCGCGGTTGCTGGTACCCGCCGAGTCACGAATCGTCCAGTCGAGGGTCAGACCCGGAATCCCGTTACCCGCGGAATCGAACACCGCCGCATACACCTTGGCGCTGTCATTCTCCCCGGAGCTGACGACCAGCATTTCCGGTTCCACCCACATGTAGACCGATTCGATGTTCACCGCGACCGGCAGCATCTTCACAGTGATCGTGTCGGCCGTAACCGAAGCCATGATCTCTTTGTCACCGCCCTTACCTGCTCCTGAAAGCGCGACAGATCCGCCGGCTTTATCCAGCTCCGCCCAGCGCGAGGCGCGCGTGCGAAGCCCCTGGAACCGTTTGCCGTCCGTCGCTTTCGTCGTCGAAACATTGACAAACGCGCGAATCCTCATAGTCTCGTTCTGGACCAGCGGATCCATGATCAGATCGGTGGTCGCCTGACCTTGCGCATTGGTCATGTTAATCGGACTCATCACCGCATCTGGATTGCCCTCCAGCATCGCCACCCGAACCGGGATGCCCGGCACCAGGTTACCGGTGTTGTCACGGACACGCACCAGCAGTTGCGTCGACGCGGAATCTCCTTCGGGCACTCGCTGTGAATCCGGGTACGCGTCAATGGTGATGAAGATGTCGCGAGTCGACAAGGTAAGCGGTTTGGTCGTTTCCACCCCCGCCGCACCTACCTGGGCCTTGATGACCACGTCTGTCGGGTCCAGGTTGGTCAACGTGACGATGTAGTACGCCGACAGGTCCCCCTGGTTGTTGGTCACCGTATCCTGACCTGACTTGGCGACGATGACGCCGGGACCCTGCAGAATGTTGAACTCAACGTTCACATTGCTGACACCGGTACCCTGATCGTCCAGCGCCTTCGCGGTCACTTGGACCGTGTCCTTCTTGCCCAGATAGTTGTTGAGGTTCGTCACCTCTTCCAGGCTGATTGGGTCGGTGAAGGTCAATTCGAGCGACGCAACATCGCGGTCACTCGAATTGTCCGTGTTGTCCTCTCCGCCGCCACTCGGGTTGTCCTCGCACGAGGTCAACGCCAGTAGTGACATCAAGAGGAAAACACCGATCCAGTAGAACCGTCTCCTCTTCATGATCTGGTTCCTCCAGTTGCGGTAAAGCTTCCGGCTTTACCATTCGAGACTGCAACGGGGATGCTTTTTCTTTACACTTTTAAAACCGCTGAAGGGGCTTGGCCATGCGCCCTGTATCACGCGGTGCTTTTATCTATGCATGATCCCGAAAAATCGGGTATAACACAATCGAAAACGTTTCGCCCCTAATTAATCGATATGATGACCACGATCACCGTCGCAGCCTGGCTCAACACCAGCAACACATCTTTAAATGTGTTCCAACCGTAACGGAAAGGTGTCTCCGGGATGAAAATCTTGTCGCCGGGATAGATTTTATCGCCGCCGCTCGGTTTCTCCCACACGTTACTATTGAAATGCACCAGCCGACGTCCGCTCTTCCAGGCCTTGTCCGCATAACCGCCCGCCGCATCCAGGTAATCGTTATACTCCCACCCTTCAACGAACGGATACCAGCCGGGCTGCCTCACCTGGCCCACGAAAAGCACTGAATGCTGAAAGCTGGGCACCTGGATGATGTCGCCATCCTCCAGAACGAACTCTTCCATCAGGTTGACGGCGTCTTCATCCGCCGGATCACAGCCCACGGTCATGCGCATGAACCTATCCGGCCATCGGTCATCGAATTCTGTGACCGCGCGCTCCCAATGGGATTGTACCTGAGCCATCACTTTTTCCGCGTGCCGAAACTCAAGCTCGATGGCGCTGGATCTTTCCCGGCGCCTCAACACCGATACCGCATCCGAAAACGCGTAATCAGTATAGCCTCCGGCCAGCTCGATGATGTCCCGGATGTTTGTCTCGCCAAAATGAATCTCGTACGAACCCGGGAATTGCACTTCTCCGGTCACGGTGACCGCAAGCCGACGCTTTTCGCGGCCCGGGGTTTTCACCTGGATCAGGTCGCCCGGTTGCAGCAGCATCCCGGCTTTGTCGCCGGTGAGATCCACTTCATGGATCTCAGGCTGTCCCTCGTCAGAGAATCGTGTGACACGCACCTGTTGACGCCGGGCTTCGGGAAGAAACCCGCCGGCGATCTCCACCAGATCACGGACCTGGTCGCCCTCCACCCATTCATAGGTGTCGGGGTAGCCGACGGCGCCCGCAATCTGCACAGTCGGCGTCAGCTCATTCCAGTAACCCACGATCAGGCGATCACCAGCTTCGAGGTACGGATCGTACGCGGAGTTGCCGGTGCGCTTGATCCTCAGCAGGTCAACGCGCACCCGGCGCCCGTCACTCCGTTCAAGCCACGCATACCGTTCACTGGCAAGCGGTACTTCCTCTTCCTCGAGGAAATAGTCAAACGGCGTATCCCAATCCGGCTTGCTCAGCTCTGCGCTGTAGTATTCTCGCCAGTGGCTTTCATCCAGCACGCCCTGGGCGAGGAAGACCAGCATCGACGCTCGATCCGCCGGGGTGACGACGAAGGTTCCGGGATCCTCAACGGCTCCCGCAACCATGGCGCGAAACGTTCGAATTTCAAGGAGCGATAACTCTATAATGAGTGCCTGGCTGTCTTCCGTCCATTTCTTCTGCACCATCTGCGCCGCATCGGCCAGGGTCATGCCCTCGACCTTGACCATCGGCACCATCGGCATCAGGAGATTACCTTCGGGAGACACCCGCACTTCAAAGAACTCGTCAACCCCGCCTCGCAAGGAGACGCCCAGCAGGTCGCCCGGCCCCAACACGTAGGTCTCCGGATCCACCGGTTCCTCCAGGGCCTGTTCCTCGGGAAACACCTGCAACGCTTGACGCTGGAAACGGTCTGCAAGTTTCAGCTTTGACGCCGCACCCCCCGTTGTCAACAGTGAGGCGTCAAGCTGAGCGCTTACCGTTCCGGCGCAAAGAGACAGGAGAAACCCTGCGACAAGCCCAAGACGGGTCATGGTGTAACAATCCTACTCGATCGGAGTTAAAGATTCACGCAACGCATCCATATCTTCATCGTCTTCCATTTCCCGCTCCACGGGCTGGGGACGATCATGATCATGCGTTTTGCGCTCCTCTTCTTCCTCTTCCGTTTCAAACTGTTCATACAGATCCTTTTGCACATCATCCTCCGTGCGCTGGATCATGCGACTCTTCTCAATCTGAGAGTCAGCGCCCTGGATAATGTGAGGGGTGATCTGAATGATCAGGTCCGTCTTCTTGTTGCTCACGTTCTTGTGACGGAAAATCCCGCCGATGAACGGAATGTCGCCCAGGAACGGAACTTTGTAAATCGTGTTCTTCCGGTTCATGGAGATCAGTCCGGCAATCACAATCGTCTCGCCGTCGGCGACACGAATCGTGGTCTTCGCGCGGCGGCTGACCACCCACGGAATATTCTGGTCGGGACCGATCAACTGGAAGACGTTGGACACTTCCGGTTCGACCTCTACCGTAATCATCCCGTCGGAATTGACCAGCGGTACAATGTCGAGCAGGATACCCACCGACTTTTCATCGGTACGCACCTGGCCGCCAACACCTCCGGCCGACAGGATAAACGGAATCTCGTCAACAACTTCTACCTGGGCCGGCTTGCTGTTCAGCGTCGCAACCTTGCTGTTGGCCAGCACTTCCGCCAGGTTGTTCTTCAGCAGATAGTCAATCGCCAAGTCAAATACCGGTTGCTGACGACCAATGAAGCCGAAGTCATTGAGATCGTCAACCCCGACGATCGGCATACGCGAACGGATCTGCTCGATACCGCCCGCCACCGCTTCCGGCTTTTCAGGTCCTTCGTAAACCAGCATATCGAAGGGGGTCAGCTTGTTCCACTCGATTCCAAGCTTCTCCTCCTCCTCAACCGCGACCTCAATGATGCGGGCCTCGATCATGACCTGAATCGGCGGCAGATCGGAGCTGGCCACCACATCCCGAATCTCGCTGATCGTCTTCGGGCTGGCGATTACCAGCAGGCTGTTCGCCGTCGTGTCGATGGCGATGGACGCTTCGAACACCTCCAGTAGCGCCGCCACTTCGGCCGCCTTGCCGTAATTCAGACGGATCACGTGGGACTTCTTGCCCACTTCTTCTTTCAGTTTTGCCGAAGTGGCGACCAGGAAAGAATTCCCGACGATCTCATAAGACAATCCCGCTGCACGAACCACCAGATTCATGGCCTCTTCAATGGGAGTGTTGGTAAGATGGACCGAGACCTTCTCTTCCTTGTTGACACCTGGACCAGTGACAATGTTGTACCCACTCTCTTGAGCCAAGATGGCGAGTACAGTGGGAAGACTTGCGTCTTCCGCATCAATGGTGACCGTTTTCTGCAGGTTGGGGTTACGACCGATATCGGTCGCAGACGCCTCATCAACCTGGTTGCCTTGTTCCGCGATGGCCGCGCCGCCAAGCAAAAATAGCGCAGTCAACAATAGCACGGGGATGCCGGTTCGCAGCATGGACCTCTCTCCCTGGATCTAATGTTGAATCGTTCGTTACGTTTCACTCTGAAACACTTTTTACTCAGCATCAGTTGGATTGGCTCGCCACTTTCGGGCGGGGGACCGACAATTTGATCCCATCGCTCTCGAACTCGTTGGCGGGACGGTTATGCAGAACCTGGCGACGCCCTCCTCGTGTCAAAACAGCGTTCTGCTCGCCTATCTCGCTTACAGTCCATCCCGAAAGCTGGTCACCTACCCGTAACACGTGATTCGATCCCATGAATCGGATCACAATGGCTGCAATGCCATCGCCGCCGACCACGGTCGCCGAAAGACGCATCTCCGTCTTGTCAGGCTCCAGTTCGCCCAACCCCAATCGGTTAAGCATTTCCTGGTTCTTTATCACACGGGTAAGATCCAACGGATCCAAATCACCCAGTTCGAACTCGTACTCCAGACGCTCTTTCAACGTCTGCTCCAGCACCTGGACCGCGTTCGACAATGATTCGTCCGAACCGATCACCATACGCCGGTCATGCTCCCGCACGCGCTCAAGTTCCTGCCCTTTGCGCCAGTATTGGAAGAAACCGACTCCGGCCACGATCGCGATCGCAAGAATCAGTAAGCTGGAAAAAACTTCAATGCGTCGTTTCACAGCTGCCTCACTACGTATTCTTAATCAGGGTCAGCGTACTGATGCGCATCTCGAACAGACGCGTATCGAACCGACCACGTTTTTTGCTCTTGCCCGCAGCCACACTCTGAAGCTGGTTTTCCACTTCGAAGGCCTCAACGGTGATCAGTCGCTCTGACTTCTCCAACTCGTTGATGAACTTGCCGAACTCCGCGTAGGAACAATAAATCTCCATCTCGTAGGATGTCTTCACGAAGTCATGGCGGGACACCCGTCGCTTCAAAGGCTCCAAATGCTCAAGCCGGATACCCTTTTTGTTCAGGATGTCGGTGATGTATTCGAGAAACGGCAGCGACGCATCCTGGGCCAACGAGTCATTGGCGCTGGCGGCGAGGTTCCGTTCGATCAATTTCGCCACCAGGTCCAGTTCCTGAGCCAGGATCTGGGCGCTGATCAACTTCTCGTTCTGTTTCTCAATCTTTTTGTTCAGTGAACGGATCTCTTCCGGCAGCCCGGGATACATGTACTGATAGTACCACATGAGGCCGAGTCCGAACACCAATGCTAAAACCAGCAAGTAAAAAAGCCTCTTCATGGTAACTATCCTCTCCCTCGCCGTGAACCGCCGCGCCTGCTCGTCGATTCAGACGCCCGAATCTGGCATTTGATCGCGAAGTGCAACAATTCCTGCACTTCCTTGTCACTGAGCTTACTCTCTTTGAACTTCATCGCAAGGATGTCGTCAAAGAAATCATCCGAGTTCCGAAGACGATCCATGTACAGCGCGACCATGTCAAATTCCTTTTGACCCGGCTCGATTTCGCTGATACATTCGATCGTCAGCTCGTTGCGGCTCAAGATCAATCCGCTGATCACCATCTTCTCAGGCAACCGATTGGCCATTTCGTAGACCTTGCTGGTCCACAGCACACGGTCGCGTTCCAGCCGCTCAAGGTTCAGCACGTCGTTCTTGCTGACATTCCGACCAACCTGTTGCAACGAGTCAATCTGGAACTGGATGCGCTCGAGCTGGTTTTCCTTCGCCTCGATGATGTCGCGATACTGTGCGTCGTTCTCGTACGTGAAGAACGCCATGACCAGCAGCGCGATGGTCGCAAGCACGTTCGTAATCCGTGCTCGCAACCGCGCTTTGCGCTCCTCACGCTGGGCATAGCCCTCTTCGCGGTTGAGGTTAATGGTGAATTGACGAACCATCGTCTACGCCTCCCTGATCGCTAGTCCGACCGCCGCTACGTATTGTGCGGAATGACCACCGCCATTGCCCGCCGATACATCCATCCGCGCAAAGGGGTCATATTGCTCGACCGTCACGTTAAACTTCTTGGTCAAGTACTCTTCGACTTCGCTCAAGGCCGCACTGCCGCCCACAGTAACGAATTTCTGGAACATACTCTGGCCGGTCTCTTTCACGTAGTAGCGCAGGGTCCGGTTGACCTCGTCGCCGAAACGATCCAAGGCCGTTTTCGACGCGAACCTCAGGCCGCCGCCCTCCGCCTCCTGTCGCGGCAGATCCGGCTTCAACCCGTCGCGTTTCTTCGCTGCTTCCGCCTCGTGGTACTTGACGCCGAACTCCTTCTCGATCTGCTCGGTGAAGTGATGTCCGCCCACAGGAATCTCGCGGGTGAAAAAGGCATCCTTGCGGCCAATGACCGTTACACCTGTGCGACGCGCCCCGATGTTCAGCATCACCACCACGCCATCATCGGGAAGCTCGTTGAACTGCAACCAGGCGTTCAAGTTGGACAGTGGTTCAATGTCCACGACCAGCGGAGAAACCTCCAGTTCCTTCAGCGTGTCGATGACATTGCCGAACAGCTTCTTCGTTGTAGCCACGACAAGGGCGCGGACCTTGTCGGGTTCGTTGACATCCTCGCCGAGGATCTGGTAGTCAACTTGAGTGTCGCTGCCGTCAAGCGGAATGTGTTTGCGAGCCTCCATCAGCATCGCCGAACGCATCTCGCGCTCCTCAAGGGGGATGGCAACGATCTCCTTGGCTGCAACCTGTGCGCCGCCGACCAGAGTCCGCAGATTCTTCTGCTTCTTCGGGGTCAGTTTCAACTCCTTGAATAAATCAAGGACCAGCGGCACAAGCTGACTGCGCTTGGGACCGTCTAGTTCGTACGGTTGGTCAACCCAGATCTCCCGCATCGCGCGACCAACCACCTTGAACCGTTGACCGGATTTCTCGATCGCAACCATTTTGATGCTATGGCTGCCGATATCCAGTCCGACTCGAAGTTTGGAACCGAAAAGCATAGGCTATGGCCTCTTCCAGATGGTAAAAAAAACCGAACCAGCACCTGTGATGGCGCTCCTACCCGTTCCACTGGGAATGAGGGACGGGGGACGCCGCACATCTGGTCCGGAATCCTGGATCCACCCGAGGGGACCCTCCCCCTCGCGGAAATACCCTCTTGTACCCACGTCCATGTGTCTCGTTTCACAAAGCAATAAGCGCTGCGGCGGAGCCCCGCCGCATACGCCGCTATCCGATCGCTCGGCTATTGACCTGATGGTATCTCCTCGCGCCAAGCAACTACATCAAACTTCGAATTGCCATCGGCATCCGTCGCTTCCATGTAATACGGAGGCGGAATGCGTTCAAGACGCCAGTCGTACACGTAATCCTTCGCGTACCCGGTCCCGTTGCAAGTAGACCGGTGGACATAGCCTCGACGCATCTGGGTTACACTCCCGCGTAGCCAGATGGTGCCACGTTCATCCGATTCACCGGCATGCAGACCGTTTGGATCACACCAGATATACGTCTCCCAGTAATCGTTCTGATGCTGGAAGGTAAAGGACTCGCCCAACGCCACAATCGCAGCGGTAATAATGATGTGAGTGCTGTCGTGAGTCCCGTCGCGGTACAAACCATTCCCGCGGCCGTTACGCCACGTGTCCATAATCCGTACGTTCGACTCGCTGATCAACCCTACAATGTTCGGGTTGCTGCGAGGAATCTCATCCGGGAAATCGTCGGTGTCAAACGGCGCAATCAAGACATTATCCATCAGTTCGAGATGACCCGAAGAACCTATGGACACTTGCCCCTCGATAGTGCCGGTGCCATTCTGGGGATCGCATCCCACCAACTCGACGTCGCCCTCGACAAAAATCGCAAGATTGTTCCCCATGCCGATGCTCTGCTGGTTCTCGAGGTTCGAGCTGTCATAGGGAGCACCATTCGCCCACTGATGCAGCATAAATGCTCCGCTTTCCGCGATTATCCGGGACCGCCACGCGCCATCCATATTCGTGAAAAAGGTCCCCGATCCGGATGCGCCGCCGCGAAGGTTGTCAGCAGTGGTAGGGAAGTATACCTCTGGTACGCCAAACTGGGGATCGTAGGCAAACCAGGGGTTATAACCGCTCCCGTGGATGAAGTCGTCCTCGGTCGTACTTACCGGACCATGGAACTCCGGGTTGGCCTTGATCCCGATCTGGCTGTTGGAGTGTACGCGCCCGAAAAGTGTGTCTGGAGTCCAGAACCAGATGATCTCGTCGAACAGCGTCTGCTCGCAATCCGTGAGATACATGTAGCTGGCGTAGGTCCGAAGTTGCGCCCGCATGGTCACCGTCCGCTCCACATAGCGATTACTTCGCGAGTTGGACGATGCGTTTGGATCGGCCACCTTGACACGGCCTGTCGCCTGTAGATCATAGGAGAAGTTACTCTGGAACAACCCCTGGAAATACAGGTCCGACACACGACTCAAAGACACGTCAACATACTCGCCCACCAGTTCGCCGTCGGCGTTACGGAATTCTCCGTTGTTCAACGGTTCACGTCCGGGGGGCAGTGTTTCAGGGGAGCGGTTGCGCATCGTCCGGAGCGCTTCTTCAAGCACACCGTACTGAGCAACGTAATACGCCTGCGTACGGGCGAGATCAAACTGCGCCTGTTCTTTCTCGTCCACGGCCCACATCATAAAGGCCATGCTGGTCAGCACAAGGAATGCAATGATCCCGATCGTGCTGATGAACAGACTTCCTCGTCTGTGTCTCAACCTCAATGCTCGACTCATGTTAAGTCTCCTTCCTGTGTTCGCGTGGCTAGCGCAGGTTAGAAAGAGACGGGTGAACTCGCCGGATGGAGCGAGTTTTGTTGTCACAATGCAAAGTTCCGTTAAGGCGTCTCATCCGGATCCGGCGTCGTGAACGTCCCGCTGCCCTCCGTGGGCCAGAACGGGTTCAGGCAATACGCCGATCCGTTAAAATGCAAGTCCTTCGTGTAAAAACCGGTGGAGTTGCGCCCCCCTGTCGTCCGAGTATAACGAACCCAGAAATCCACCGTCAAGTATACCTCGGTCGCGTCATGATTATTCGGATCATCGGACAGATCCTGGGGATTCTGAAACTTATTCGGCATATCTCTCCGGTCATACCCGGGCCGATAAATAATGAATCCCTTTTCCGCGCCGGTCCGGTACACCTCGACCCGATCCCGAGCGTCGCGACGCTGGATGTCGTAAGGATCCATCAACGCATATTCCTGCAACACCCCGTTGGCCCGTACCGTCGGACAATCACGAGTGTTGTCGTACTGGAAGACATATTCCTTCGCTTCCAGCGGCTCTATGCTTGGATCCTCGTACTCTGCGAGGAGAATCGACGGCGGCGTCAAACGCTGCAAATTCGTTTTCAGGCTGTTTCGCACCACACGCGTGAAGTTGAAAACATAATTGTTGCCCCACTCCGAAATATCGCGCACCTGCTTGGCGATCCACATCTGCTCCTGCGTCTGCACGATCAGCAACATCAAACCGTAAACCAGAAGGGAGCCGACAATCAAGACAACCAGTGTCTCCAGGAGCGTGAGCCCCCTGCGATCACGCTTCAGGCGGACGGCAGACGACATCGTTCTCAACGTGTTAAGTGACATCTGCTTCCTCCTTTCTTACTCTAAAACCGCAGGGATGAAGGGAACATCCAATTCCAGATGCACGGCTTCCCCTTCCACACCTGCATCTGCATATTCTGGGAAATCCATCCAGCGCCAATCCTCGATATAGTCAACTGTAATGGTGAATTCGTAAAAATCCGCCCGTGTGGATGTGTCAAACAGGTCCACCGTACGAATCGGAGAACGATTGACAGATACCTCCACATACTCCGGACTGGTAACACGCCGGACATTTGGCCTCCGGACCACCCCCTCCTGACCCAGGTACAGGGGATTGCCTGGATGCTCATGCCACTGATCAATGTCAAAAGGACTGGGAAACGATGTATGAATCCGTCCTACCCAGAACTGAGCTTCGGACTTGGCCAGCTGCACAGCCTCCATACGCCGGCGCTGTTTATCCATCTCAAATGACGCAACAAAAAAACTATGGGCAAACGCGACACTGGCGATGGTAATCACAAGTATCGACACCATCAACTCGATAAAGTTGATCCCCCCACGCCGATGTCGAAGTGTTGGTCCGTATCGCCCCATAAGACGCTCGAGTTGTCTTTTCATGGGCCTCACCTCGCAAACGTTGTGTTTGATCAGGCCGACAGGTCCACATCAAACAGTTTCGGGTTTTCCGCCACATACGCAGCGGTTTCCCGGTCAATCAGACCCTGGTGCAACAGGCGCTGGAGGTCCTGGTCAAGCGTATGCATCCCATCCTTGCTGCTGGACTGGATCACCGATGTAAGCTGGTAGATCTTGTCCTCACGAATCAGGTTTCTTACGGCCACGTTACAGACCATGACCTCGGTAGCAACGCAACGGCCCTTACCGTCTTTCTTCGGCAGCAACTTCTGGGATACCACGGCTTCCAGAGACTCCGCCAGCATGGAACGCACCTGGGTCTTCTGGGATGCGGGGAAAATGTCGATGATACGGTCAATCGTTTTCGCCGCCGAGCTGGTATGCAGGGTGGCAAGCACCAAGTGCCCGGTCTCAGCAGCGGTCAGAGCCAGTGAAATCGTTTCCAAGTCGCGCATTTCCCCGACAAGGATCACGTCCGGATCTTCACGCAACGCCGAACGAAGGGCATTGGCGAACGAGTGAGTGGTGGCCCCCAACTCACGTTGGTTGATCATGCAGTTCTTCGATTCATGGAAGAACTCAACCGGATCTTCGACTGTAATAATGTGAAGAGGTTTGTTTTCGTTAATGTTGTCAATCATCGTGGCCAGGGTCGTGCTCTTCCCGGAACCCGTCGGCCCGGTCATCAGAATCAGCCCGCGGTCGCGCATCGAAAGCTCACGCAGCACTTCCGGCAGGTTCAGCTCCTCAAAGCTCAGAATCTCCGAAGGAATAACACGGAACACCACGGCAATGCCCTGCATCTGTTCAAAGACATTGACACGAAACCGGGCTTTATCTTCCAGACGCTGGCTGAGGTCGATCTCCTTCATCTCTTCGAGGCGCTCGACCTGATCCTGGGTCAGAATCATGTAAATCGCCTCGCGAAGATCGGCATCCGTCAACGTCTCCATGTCCAGCTTCTCCAACTTCCCGTCAATCCGAACCATCGGAGTCGAGCCGGAAGACAGGTGCAAGTCCGATGCTCCGTTGTCAACGGTAAACTGCAGCAGGTCAAAAATGTCAATCACGTTATCCTCGCCACGTCAATGGGTGAAACCACTGTCACACTGTCAAACAACAAATAAAACAACACTTCAGCCAGCGCTCAACTACTCTTCGTCCGGGTAGCCGAAGCCGTAAAAGCGCCCGTCGCTGATATCATAAACCACACGACGACCACCGCCGAAAAAAGGCAACCTTGCCGTTGAAACTGCACTGATGGTCTCCGGAAGGTTCATGTTGAATGCCCAGTGATCATCGGCAATCTGGTCAATGCTGAGATACTGCTTATCCACCAACTGATCTATACTGCCCGGCAAATTGCCCATTTCGGCAGAATACATCTCAACGGCATTGTAAATGGCCAGAATCTGCGACTTGGCGGCGGCGACCCGGCCGCCTTTGAAGAAGCTCATGGTGAACGGTACTGCGATCGCGGCTAAAATCGAAATCATAACGACCGTCACGAGCACTTCGAAAAGGGTAAAGCCTCTCCGCGTCCTTCTTCGAACTGGTTTCATCGCATACCTCCTGTCGATCAATCCATGCGTAACGGGTATGCAGCGCGGTTACCCCTGGTGGCCGGCCCGGCATCCGCAACGGGATGCGAACCCAGGGCATACAGCCGGTCTTCACTCTGCCCGGCGTTTCACGTGAGCCGACAACACCTGCTCACGCGACCCTCGCCCAACAACCTGCAATCCAACATTACTTCACTGTCAAAGGTCAAACACTCCTCCGGCCCCAACCCCTCCAGTCGGGGCCGGAGGCAACACTCCTGCGACACCTAGAAGTCGCTGCCGCCACCCTCGTTCGGCAAACCGTAACCGGTGAACTTGCCTTCCTGGATGTTGTAGGTAATTTCCTTACCTTCGCCACCAGGCATTTCGCCAGTCGAGGTCGCTACAATCGTCTCTGGATAGTTGACGACAAACTGCCATTGAGTCATCACCGACTCGTCCATCGTCAGGTAACCCAAATCCTGCAGCTCCATCGGGTCACTGGGCGGATCCTCATCCCGCTCCATCATGTACATTTTGATCGCGTTGTAAATAGCACCAATCTGCGACTGAGCATCGGCAGCGCGAGCGCCCTGCACGTACTCAATGTAGATCGGCACCGAAATCGCCGCCAAAATGGCGATGATGACCACCACGACCAAAATTTCGATCAGGGTGAAGCCCTTCCGCTTCCGATTCAACTCCTTGTGCATCGTACACCTCCTGAAAAACAGTGAAGGGGTCGCCCAAAAGGGCGCCCGGGAAACTTGACCGCCGATTCGCCATTAAGCGAAACGGCAAAACTACAAACACTATCTCGCCGCCTCAACGCCTTCGCGCGCCAAGACGATTTCACGCGTGTCTTCTCAGCCCTGCAATGAACCTTCTGAATCTGTGAATATAGGGTCGAGCTTTCCATATTCCAAACGGTATCAGAGTTGAGGTTAAACAATTTGTAAATAACAAGTTTCCACACACTGCGGAGCAGCAAAAGAGTAGGAACCCCCACTCACGTTACTGCAAACGCCATACCAACACAAAAAGCGCCCCCACAACGCGGGGACGCCTCATGCCCAAAGATAACACAACTCACGGGTTAGGTCAAGTCCAGCAAGCCCTTCTTCTCATTTTGAAAGAAAAAACAAAATGTGATAGCACGCACATCCTGCATTGACTATGCAAAACCTGCATCGTTACGAACGCAACGCCCGGTACACCAGCCACGCGCCCAGCGCCAGCAACGCCATCATCCCTAACCAGGCCACACCCGCCACCACAAGAACTCCCGTGGTCGCAAACCCCGTAAAGGTCGCCAGAGAGGCCAGCATCTCGCTGATCGCCGGCAAACTCACACGCGACGCTACCAGTTGAGCCACCGCAGCACACAAGATGCCAACTCCCAGAGCGACCAGCAACGTATCCAGACTGAACCAGGAACCAGGCGCATCCTGGCCCACCGCACGAGTGACCGACGCCCGAATCAGTCCCCGGGGAAGCGGATCCTCCGGGAGCGCCGACAACGCCTCCTGCACCGCCTCCTCCCGGGACGCCTCCTCGGCAAACTCGGCATCCTCGAGAGCGGTCGCCACCTCGTGAGCCTTCGCCGGAGACAGCTCCCCCCGTCGATACGCCGCCACAAAGCTCAACAACTCTTCCTGGTGCTGGTTCACGTCAACTCCCATCTGGATACCCACCGCTGCGCAACACTGCTCTTAATTGTTTGCGCGCGCGATGCAAATACACTTTCACCGTATTGGCCGGCCGGTCCGTGATCGCGGCGATCTCCTCGATGCTGCGCCCTTTCCAGTAATGCAGGATCACCATCGCACGCCATTCCGGGGGCAGGGTTTGCAAACCTCTCGCAATTGCGTCCCGCCGCTCCAGCTCGTTCTCCAGAGACTCGCCGCTGTGCTGAGGGTCCGGCAACGACACTTCGCCCGCGTCCTCTTCGTCGCCCAATGTGTCAGTCTCCGTGTGCCGCCTGTTCGCCTGCAACTGATCGAGACAGACATGATAGGCGATACGGTACAGCCATGTGGATAATTTGCTCTGGCCCTGAAACGACGGCAGCCCTTTCCAGAACTTGATCACCGTCTCCTGGAAACAATCCTGAGCGAGCACCCGGTCGGACACCATCTTGTTGATCACCGTCCAGATGACCGGTGCATGGGCCTCCACCAGGCGTCTGAAAGCCCCGGCGTCACCGGCCCGTGCCTTGCGGATCCAGGCCTTCTCGTTCAGTTTTTGCTCCCGTGTACGCACATCCATCCATGGCTGTCTCCCGCCCATAAGACGAGAACAGTCAGGGTTCGGTTACACCGGTCCAACCACCATGCTCTCCGCTCACCTTCCAAAACCGTCTGCGAAACAAACCTCCCGGCAGGGTCGTACCGTGGTCGGCTCCGGCGACGGCTTCTCCTCTCCTCTATTATGTAGAGAACTCCGTGCGAAAAAGCAAATCCATTGGGCTCAATACGTGCGAAAGCCGACCCCTTTCAACAAACCCCGGGAGCACCTCCCCGCAGAGACGACCTGTAACCTGCACACACCTCGCCCCGTCCCATGACCGAAACGACGACATCAACACAACGCGGATCTCGCGTTGGAGGAGAACATCATGATGGAAGGGTTTCTTGGAGGCTGGCTTGGTACGCTGGGGATGGCTTTCACCCTGCTTTTCTTCGCACTGCCCGCCATCACCGCAATCGTCATCGTCCTGCTGGTGATCAATTACAACGCCAAAAAGAAGGCGTGGGAACACGAAGAACGCATGCAGGCATTGGAATTGGGACGTCCGTTGCCAATGCCCGTACAGCCTATCCGTAAACAAAAACCGTACTATCCGTTCGCCGTCCCCCTGGTCCTTATGGGGATTGGCCTCGCCTTCACTCTCGGCGGTGCGATTGATGGCGAAACCGGGGTGTTGGTAATCGGCGCCGCCCTGCTCTTTTCCGGCGGAGGTCTGCTGGCGTCTCGCTTCTTCGGGGTCCGCAACGGCAAGGACGAAAAAGAAGAGTCCGGGCGCGACACCTTCTACTCCGAGCCCAGTGTCGAGCCCGGCATGTACCGTGACGACGGCCCGGCGGCGGAGCCCGCCGATGTCCTCGCCAAAGACATGGAGAAAGACGAGAACGATTCTGCCGAAAAAGGCATGAGCCGGTTCGCCCCCAAACCGGTGGAAGGGAAAGAACCGGACAAGAATGACAACGAAGAAAAAAAGTAGAGGTAGTCGCCAGAGACTGACTCACACCCTCGCGGAACGGGTCATTGCGAAAACCGTTGCTGATGGGATGGGCGGACTTACCCACACCCTCGCGAAAGCGGGGGTTCTATTCTCCGGTTGCAGAAGCACAAGCCGCAGCGACGGATCGTGACATGGTGTTCTATGTCCCGGGCGTGTCGTCTACTTCTGTCCCTTGCGCTCCACGTGCAGGGGGCAATCATCCCAATCGCCGTCCAGGTTCCGGGTACAGTAGAAATCGCCTTCTTCCACATCAATTCCCACCGCTTGCAGCGACTGGTTCCACTTGTCCGGATTGGATTTCCTCAACAGGCATTCCGCATCCAACAGCGCCGGCGGCACAAACTCGTCGACCGGACGCTCCATCTTCAAGGCGTAATGAGCACAGGCCATGATGATCTCCTTCGTTTCTTCGGCCATGTTTCTATAGGACCTGTTGCACGAATTCTGATGTCTCTCATTCCAGCGAAGGCTGGAATCCAGTCATGTTTATATACTACAATATGTTAACTATGAAAACACCCTGTTAAACACTATTTCGGTTCAGAATTGCTAACATTTTGTATTCTTGCACCTTGCCTGGATTCCAGCCTTCGCTGGAATGAGATCGGTTCCTATTGTGCAACAGGCCCTATACACAAGATAGAACGTCCTCCATGAGCCTCGCAACCTGTTAGGTTATCCTTTATCTTGATATTGCATTAGCCCGGATATTTCACGAGTATTCATGTTTCGTCAACATAACCCTTGACATAGAATCGGCTTAATGGGTTTTCGGCTTTGAATCACATGACGACAGTTTGTTTTCGTTTTATGCAACCCGCTGCCGGGGTTGAAGGATCTGGTAAACCTGTCTCCCGAGGTGCGCGCCGTCCGTTTGGCGCGCACCTTGGGCTATGGCAGAGAACCACTGCCGTGGTCCATTCGTGAAATATACGGGTTGGTTAGGAAAACCAAACACCTGCTGTTCTTTCTTGGTTGTGTCGGGTTTTCGGCTATTTAAATCGCCGGTAATACCTCCGCTCGCGTCATGTCCGGAGAGTCAATTGGTTTAATGCTAACCCCAAGTGCAGAGCCTGCCCTCGAATGCTATGGTCGCAGGCGGGGATCTCCTCCTGTTCCAGCTCTAACAAGACATGATTGCCAAGCTTCCATCTATCCCGGCTTGCTCTAATACGTTCACCGCAGATTCGTCCGGCGTTATCCATCGTTGATTGTGATTTCAAACCGCCCTCAAGCGCACAGCAAACCGGGCCATACCACCGATGTGCCCGGAGAGTCAAAATGCTCGATGTTAGGGCGAGCTACTTTACTCCCATCCGGCGCAGAGCCTCTTCAATGCGGTCGTCGCCGGTGGTGATCGACGCCCGCACCCAGCCTTGGCCGCCCTCGCCGAAACCACGGCCCGGGGTCAGAATCACGCCCTTCGCCAGCCACGTGTCCACGAAAGCCATATCATCCTCCACCTGCGCCCACACGAAGAAGGTCGCGGGGGAGGAAAAAACCTGCTTGACTCCTTCAACCTGTTTCAAGCCTTCTTCGAGCATCTGCTTACGGCGGGCGTATTTCTGGAAAGCGAACAGCATCTCCCCCGGCGGCTCCGCGCCGTTGTACCGCAGCAGCGCATCGCCCATGGCGCGTTGGATGAACACCGGCGCACCGCTGTCCACCTGGGTCTTCACCTGCGTCATGGCGGCCAGCGTTTCAGCGTGGCCCACAGCGAAGCCGATCCGGTATCCGGTGGCGTTCATGGTCTTCGACAGGCTGTGCAGCTCCACCACATTGCGAGTGTATTGCAGGATGGACGGCGTCTTGTGTACGGTAAAGGCCAGCTCGCTGTAGGCGGCGTCCCACGCCAGCAGGGTTTGTCCGGCGTGATCGTCGGCCCACTTGCCCGCCTCCTCGTAGAATTCCACCGGAGCCATGGCGCCCGTTGGGTTGTTCGGGTAATTGAGGAAGACCAGTTTCGCACCCTTGGCCTCCTTCAGGTCGGGCAGGAACCCGTTGTCCGGATCGAGGCGGAGCGTCACCGCTTCGGCGTCATTGAGCGCCGCGCCCGCGCCCGCATAGACCGGGTAGCCGGGATCGGGCACGGCCACCTTGTCGCCACGGTTGACCACGGCGCGCGCCAGGTCGGCCAGGCCTTCCTTGGAGCCCAGGGTGATCACGATTTCACGTTCCGGGTCCAGCTTCACCCCGAAGCGCCCCTTGAACCAGCGTGCAACCTGCACTCGTACGCCGGTATCGCCCCGGCTGGTGGGATACTGGTGCGAGTCGGGGTCGTCGAGGTGACTGGTCAAAGCGTCGGTCAGGAAAAAGGGCGGCCGCAGGTCCGGGTCGGCGATCCCCAGGTCGATCAGATCTTTGCCGTCGGCTTTCAACTCGGCCGCTTTGGCTTCCAGCTCGGCAAACAGGTACGGCGGCAGGTTGTCCAGTCGAGTCGCGCGCATGGTGGTCCTTGTGTGTTACGTGGGCTTGTGTTTGGCGGAATATACAAAAACGAGTGAAATGATTCACCAGGGAAGCAGGGCGCCTGCAGTGCCGGATGCAATGGATTTTGCCCCGGGCAGCTTGATGCGAGATGCTTTGATACAGATTCACAATTGCAATGAACGAATCGCTACCCGCTCTCACTCTTTTCTGGTCGCTGCCCGGGTTTATTCAAAAACTGTACCCACGCGCCGAATTTCAGGTTAGACCCGGGCAGCGATGAACCATTTCTGGTTACCATACCCGTTTGGTTCATCGTTGGGGCGATAAAAGGTCTTTCTACTCACCTCAAGCTGCCCTGGGCAAATATCATTCATGGTACACGAATCGGCGATCAGGCGAATTTCTCCTTCAGCAGGGTGTTCCGGACCCAGGAGGCTGCCCCTTCAATAGCATTTTCATACGGCTTGACCAGGCGTGGCCCTTTCTTTCGTTCCAGGGTCAGATCTTTCGGCGGTTGAGTGTATTGTTTTGGTGCGGGCAGACCGGGCACAAACTCGTTGTCATCAACGGAGCCCTCTTCCCGCTCCGGACCAACCTCGCCGTGCAGCGGCGCGCCTTCCGGCTGCACGACTTGGCCTTCTTTGACCAGGGCTCCGGAGGATACCGCCGGCGGGGGGATCTCATACTCCGCCAGCACAGTCCGGAGCCCTTCCCGCAGGTAGAACCCTCCCTGTTCACCCACACTGCCCAGCAACGCCACTTTGAACTCATCGGCGGACAGTTGCAGTTGCGTGGCGACCCTTACCGCCGCTTTGCCCAGCTCCGATCCCGCTCTCCGCAGCACGTCCCGAGCGGCGTCATCGCCCTGCTCGGCGATCTCGACCACCTTCTCCGCCAGGTTACTCACCTTGGAGCGCTCGAAATACTGGGAATAGACACGCGGGAAAAGGTCGTAGGGAGTCTCTACCCGGAAGGCGTCGAGCACCAGTTGCGTCAGGTGGGTCTGTGCCCCGGTTTCATGGGCGAGGAGTACGGCTCTCACAGCTTCACGTCCGATCCACCAGCCGCTGCCTTCATCGCCCAGCATCCAGCCCCAGCCGCCGGCGCGAGCCTCACGGCCTTCAGCGTTGCGGCCATACGCAATCGATCCCGTACCTGCGATCAACAGTACGCCCGGGCCGCCTTCAAACGCGCCGTAATGCGCGATGAAAGCGTCATGATGCACCATGATGCGGCTTTGAGGCCAGCGCTTTTTCAGCACCTGTTTGACTTCCGCGCGAGCGTCCAGATCCCCCGCTCCGGCGATGCCGACGCCGATCCCGGCAGGATCATCCGGACGAAACTTCGCCCCCAGGTACAGCGACCGGACCAGTTCGGCCAGGATCACGCCCACGTCGTACGGTTCGCCCTGCCGCAGGTTGAAGCCCTGACCGGACAGTTCACGGTGTGCCTGTCCCTTCAGGTCGCCCAGCAGCACCTTGGTGGAGGTCGCGCCCATATCGCAGGCGACGATCAGGTTGCTGCGTGCCTCAGTCATGCCAGGAGCCTTCGAAGCCGTTGAGCGCGCGCCGGCGCATCACCGCGTTGGTCCGCGCCAGGGTCTTCGCACGGATCTTGTCGGCCGGTTGACGCAAGGCGTCGGTGTTGTCCGGATGACGGCGATACCGGTAGCAGACCTTGTGCACCCTGTCAACATCGTACCGTTCGCTCACCTTCAGCACCAGGTCGTAATCCTCGCCGTAGTTGGGAAAATCGGTCTCCTGGAAGCCGCCGAACTCCTCGATGACGCTCTTGCGCCAGCAACGCAACGCGCCCGCGCCATCGACTCTCAGGATGTTGTTCAGGTTGTACTCCAGATGCTTGATCACGCCGAACTCCTCCAACACCTCGCCGTCCTCGTTCATCAATTCATAATAGCTGATGGCGAGCCCGGCTTTGGGATGAGATTCCAGGTGATCCACCATGTCCTGCAGGGTGTTGGGCACGTATTCATCGTCGGAGTCAAGTTGGGCGATGTACCGGCCACGCGCGGCTTTCACGCCCACGTTCAGCGCTTTGGCGATCACGTTGACATCGTTCTTCAGCAATATGATGCGGGAGTCTTTGCGGGTGTACTCCTCGACGACATCAACGGTGTCATCGGTGGAAGCGTTATCCACGACGATGATCTCGAAGTTCTGCAGCGTTCCCCGCAGCACCGAGTCGAGGGCCTTGGGAATAAACCGTGCGCGATTGAACACCGGAATGACCACGGTTACAATGGGATCATCGGGACCGACGGCCGCGGGGCTCACTTCATTGTCGCGCGGCTCGAGAAACGCTCCGCGTCGTTTCAGGCTGTTGTAGAAAACCTGCTCGGTCTCCTTCTCCTCTTCGGGCTGCATGAAGAGGTAACTGAAGCCACCGAAGGCGCCCCGGCCGGGGAAAAACAGCGTATCGGCCTTGCCGGCCTTGTCCTCGTCGGGCGGATCAATGCGACAGGTGGGTTCCTGGATGTGTGCCACCGGACCGATTTCCGCCAATTTCAAACGGAGATCATAGAAGGTGGTGTACTTCAGGTCGGGATTGGCGCCCCCGATTTTACGCAAGGCCCAGCCGGGCAATCCCCAGATCACGCCCCAGTCTTCGCGCTCCGTCAGGTCGTCCCGGTGAGGTGTGAGGTGGATCCGTTTGTCGCCAAGGTAGTAATCAGAAACGTACAGGGAAGCTAGCGGTTTAAACAGCAGGGCGTCTACAAATTCCTGTTTGATACCTGGCAGAGTGCGCGCACCGGGCGGGAGCCACAGGTAGAGGTCTGCGCCGTGGTTGCGACGGGCGGCCTCGATCAGGGAGCCGATGGTTTTGCCCTCCCAATCCACCGCTTTCACATCGGGGCCGACCGGGGCCTCTTCCCCCTCGCGCCGGCCGTAGAGAATGGGCAGATTCGCCTGCCGGAGAGACATCAGGGTGGTGACGACCTTGCCCGGTTTTGCGCCCGAAGCGGGCAAGAGGGCGTTGATAATGGGTTCCGGCACCTTGTTTCCTCCCAGAGTGTGCACTGATGATGTATTCCTTGAAAATAGGCAACCGCGTAGAGAAAAACACCCCCGATTCGGGAATAACCGGGGGCGTCTGGGAGCTCGTTTCGACGTTAGAAGTCCAGCGTTTCCTTATCGTAGTCGCTGGCTTCCGGGATCGGGATACCGCGCTTGACATCGCCGGCCCAGATGTCCTTCAGGATGGGCTTGCCGATGTCCGGGGGGACGCGACTGTACAGGAAATACTTGTTGCCCCATTGGGCGACCATCTTGTTGTTCTTCAGGGCGATTTCCACATCCAGATCGGTGGGCAACCGGCGATACGCCTTGCCAATCACCGACATGGCGCTGCCATGTTCGTTGCGCCGGATGATCAGATTCATCCCCTGGATGCGGAGATAATTGTTGGGGCGGACGAAAAACGGTTTCGGCATCCGTTTCTCGAACATCTTCGCCATCTTTTTCTTCTTCGCATCCTCATCGAGATCGTTCAGGTTCAGCCGTTTCTTGCCCCGGTCATGGTCCACCGCCTTGTTCAGGATGGAGGCAATCCGTTGCTGTGATTCGGTCTTCCCGGAATCCTGATCATCGGTTCCCGCTGAGCCCGACTGACTGGATTTCTTCTTCCGGCTCGCCTTTTCCAGGATGGCGGTGATACGATCGTTGTTGCTTTGCACCTGGTCGTTACTTGCCTCACTCATCGACTTACCCGTGCTGGTTTGGTTGTTTCAAACCCAACATACACTTCCAGGGCAAAGCATGCAAGAGACCACGTTCGGCGGCAGCCACTTTTATAAAACTCCCTCCCTCGCTTGCACCTTCCTTCCCGTTCTTCTACATTGGAATCGTTTGTTCTTTTCAGCAAGCTGAAGCGCTTTAAGTGGGGTAAAGTGCTCCACCAGGCTTCATCGGGAATCCCGTGAGAATCGGGAACGGCCCCCGCCACGGTAAGCGGCGACAAACCCGGCAACCTGCCACTGGGAAGAGAGGATCGCACACGCGGTTCGCTTCCTGGGAAGGCGCCGGGGGAGAAGGACCCGCAAGTCCGGAGACCGGCTTCAGCAGAACCTGAATCACCCGGGAGGGGTGGCGAGTGGGAAGGGCATGAAAGCTCAGCGTGTCCGCCTGTTTCCATGTCCATGCCGACCCTGCCGGTGATTCATACCAAACCGGGAGGGTTTTCTCATGTCACGCCGCACCGCCGTGCTGCTCGCGTTGCTACTTGCCGTTGTGTCCAGTTCCGCCACGGTCCTCGACGAACCCGGAGTGTTCTCCGTCAATGGGTTCACCGATCCCACGCTGTCGTATGTCACCACTGACGGCGACCTGACCTTCATTGATTCGCTGGGCGTCGTCGCCAATGTGGTCCGCCTCTTCGGCGATTCGCTCTATGTGGTCCATTCCGGCGACTACGCCACCGGCGAGGGCGCGGAAGTCTGGTTTGCCGGTATCAGGGAAATTGAGGTCGCTATAGAGGAGAGCCGTTCAGTGGCCTGGGACGTTCTGACGTTGCCCGCGTACTCCAACCCGTGGGATGTGCTGGTGGAAGGCGGCTATGCCTACGTGTCGCTGACCGGATCGGGCGCGGTGGTGAAGCTGGAGTTGGCGACGGGCGACTCGGTGGACACGATCACCGGCCTCAGCGCGCCCCAGGGCCTGGCCTTCAACGGCGCCCATATCGGCGTGGCGGAATCCGGTTGGGGCGATGGGACGGCATTCAGCCTGATCGAGATCTCTTACTTCCTTCTCGACACAACACTGGCGGTAGGGGACAACCCGCAATGGGCGGTGACCGACTCGTCCGGAGCGTTTGCCATCCTGTGCAGCGGCCGGAGTTGGGGTGACAACCCGGTCAACGGGGCGGTGCATCGCTACGATCCCGCCACCATGACCACCACGAACGTCACCGTGGAAGGCAACCCCGGCCAGATCGCGCTGATGTACCCGGAATGCTGCCTCGGCCCGAAGCTGGTGCTCGGCGATGAATACGCTTTCGGTACGCCTCATATTACTGCTTACGATGCCGTGGTGTTTGTGGAGGACACTACCGTCCCCGATACGCTGCTGGGCGGTTATTCGGTGGTGTCCGGTCTCAACGGCGTCTTCATCGGCAACGCCAACAACGCCGGGCAGAGCTGGGTGAAATGGTGCAGCTACGAGTGGGATGAGGTGACGCTGCTGGGTGTTTTTGATACTGAAGTGGTGTCGCTCTGCTTCTTTGACGGCCTGGGCGGAATGGATGTGGCGGAGCAGACCGCTGCTGTACCTGATGAGATCCACGTGTCGCCGGCCTGGCCGAACCCGTTCAACAGCACGACCACGCTGACGTTTGAGCTGCGCCGTGAATTGGAGGTTCGCATCGACCTGTTTTCGGTAGAGGGCCGGGTGGTGAGATCCGTCGCCAGTGGCCGGTATGGTGCGGGTGTGTCGCGTGTTGTCATTGATGCTGAGGGCCTGGCCGGGGGGGCGTATTTCGCGGTACTCCGGGCCGGGACGCAGTCTTTCACCCGGAAGCTGGTGCTGGTGCGGTGAGGGCGGCGGCGGAAAAGTGGCTGGGAGTCCAGTGGTTTGTACCGGGTGGGAGCGACACGGTTTTTGTGCATGTCATGCCTGAAGTGATGTTATTCCCGCGCAGGCGGCCCATGATGTCATTCCCGCGCAGGCGGGAATCTCCTCCTTTGCCAACTCAAACCAACGTCCCAACAACCAACGCCCCAACAACCAACGCCCCAACGAGTGTCATTCCTGCGAAAGCAGGAATCCAGGCTTGTGACAGCTCACCAGAAGGCGCTGCACAAGCGCATGCGAATAAGAAACCCCGCCGCCGCTCAAGCCGTCGGAGCCACGACAGCAAAGAGTGCAGGACCGGCGTCCCCGCCGGTCGCCGTCGGGGCCAAACACAGGAAGCCCGGACATGCCTGTCCGGGCACTCAGAAACAGCGCGGTTCCTGACCTTGATGCAAATGGTCACATTGGCGCTCCTGTTCCTCGGCTTTTCCATCCTGAACACTGCCTGGGCAGCCGACCCCTGGCCCGACGAGGTTGTGAGCGTTGAGTACGGCGTCGGCGCGGGCTACGGCCAGCAGGCGTTCCCCGGCAACATCCTGGGCGCGCCGGACCCGCTGGCCACCCCGAGCGTTCCCTCCGCCACGCCGGAAGAGCTCCTCACCCTGGGAACCGGAGGAGAAATCGTGCTGGCGTTCCACGACGGCGGCATCGTCGACGGCCCCGGCGCGGACATCATCATCTTCGAGAACCCCTTCCTGATCGGAAACACCGGCGCGGTTTATCGTGAAACCGGGATCGTGGCGGTCAGCGAGGACGGCGCCGTCTGGCACGAGTTCCCTTACGATCCGGAGACGTTCGCGGGGCTGGCCGGAGTGACGCCGGTAGATGGGAGCGCCGATCCCCTGGACCCGGAAGCGGCGGGCGGCGACGCGTTCGACCTGGCGGATGTCGGCCTCGAACACGCGCTGTACCTGCGCATCCGTGACGCCGCCGACCTTGTCCTCGACGCCGGCCCCAGCTTTGACCTGGACGCTGTTGCGGTGATCCACGGCGAGCAGGGCAACGGTGCGCCGGAAGAACTCGCCAACGCACCCGAAGCGTTCACCATGGTCCAGGCCTGGCCGAACCCCTTCAACGGACAGGTGCGAATTGCGTGGCAAGCGGAAGAGAACCGTCCGGTGCGGGTGACGATCTTCGATATGCTGGGGCGTGTGCTCGAACAAGCAAAAGTGAACGGTGTAGCGAGCTGGAGCTGGCGGCCCGGGGCCGGCGTAAGTGCGGGAACCTACTGGGTGAGAGTGGCCGTGAAGAACGATCAGCAGATGGTTCGTGTGGTGTTGGTTCGATGATTTTGCCCCGGGCAGCTTGACGCAACATGGGTAGAAAGACAATCGTCCCGGACAATGAAGGACGGTAGTGCGCAAATAACCGTTCTGGAATCGCTGCCCGGGTCTACACTAAAGGGTACAAACACTACGTAACGCCATGTAGTATAAACCCGGGCAGCGATGAATCTTCTCATGAAAAACCAGGACGTTGTTCATCGGACAGGATGTAAAGCGATTGATCAGCTCACATCAAGCTGCCCGGGGCAAATGACGGTGGTAAGGTCGCAACCTGAAAGGAAGCGTGTGAGGCGGAAGCTCATACAAGCGGTGCTGATCCTGGCGCTGATAGTGCTGGCGGGAGTACCCGTCCGGGCTGAACTGGAGTCTGCCCCAGTGGAATCTGGCCCGAGAGTTGACTCTCGGGTTTCAGCCTCGCCCGACCATGAGCTCGCCGGCGCGCAATCGCCTCCGTTGCTGGAGGGCCAAGTGGTGGACGCCCGCAGCGGCGCGCCCCTGCCCCTCGCGCATGTCCGGCTGGAAGAACCCGCCCTCGTCGCCACCGCGGATCAAACGGGCCGCTTCCTGTTCAAAGCGCCCCCGAAAGGACGCTGGACGTTGACTGTGTCGCACGTGGGTTACCATACCTATGTTTCCACAGTGCGCATCCGTGAAGGACTGCCGGCCTGGGAGACAGTGCGACTTGAACCGGAGTCGGTTGAGCTGGAAGCGGTGGAATACCGGCAGGAACGGCGACTGATTGAACCTCACATGCTGGACCGGGCGCGGATCGAGGACTCCGGCTGGGAGGATGTGGGCGAAGCGGCGGCGACACTACCGGGTGTGCAACTGTTCGAGAACGGCGGCCCCGGCTCAGCCAAGCGGATCAGCATCCGCGGCTGCCGTCCCGACCAAGTCCAGGTCATCGTGGATGGAGCGGTCCTCAACGACGGTTCCGGCACGGCGGTCGACCTGGCCACGATTCCCCTCGGCGGTGTGCAGCGAATCGAAGTGCTTCCCAACGGCAGCGGTGCGAGCTCCGGCCTGGGCGGTGTGCTGCGCATTACCACGTTGCGCAACCGGACCTTACGCGGTCACGCTCGCCTCTCTCTTCAGGCGGAGAGCTACGATGGCGTCAGCGCCGGCTGGGCGTTGGAGCGGCCAATAAAACGGGGGCGCTGGTACAGCAGCGGGCAGGTATCGCGCACGAAGGGTGATTTTGAGTATCAGCCGGAAGGGGGCGTGACAGTTTCCAATGCAGCCTCTCCGACTCGTTTGAACAACGATGCCGAGCGGGCGACGGTATCGTTTGGAACGGAATTCCCGGTCTCCGCCATCTGGACCGGACGGCTCGATGTGTCGGGCGGACGTTTTGCCGCAGGGAGCCCCACGCCGTTGTACCAACCGCCCACGCCCGACGCTCGCCGCGAAAAACTGCATGGCCGTGTTGGAATGATGCTCTCGCGCCCGTATCATGGCAGCCGCCTTGACGTGCAGACCATGTACCACGCTCAACGCCGCAGCTTCGACAACCCGCGTGTGCAAACCAACCCGTACAACGGCGAGTCGTTGTTCTTCACGCCGATCCATCTGGTGGATGTGTCTCGGAAGGCCGACGCGTCGGTTTCACTGGAGCCGCCTTCACCACGAGACGCGACAGCTCGCATCCTGGGCGGAACCGGCGGGTTCCACCTTGGGGGATCGTTTGAGACGTTTGACAGCCGTGACGACGGCGCATCGGGCGGCGTCCCGCAGCGTCTGCTGGGACGGGTCGAGCGCTTGCAACATCACGCCACGCTGCACTACCGCCGCCACTGGGACTCAGAACTGCCCGTGAACATCGCTCTGGAAAGTCGTTTCAGCGGAGGGCTGGCCGGGTATCGTGACCGCGTCGAGGGCCATGAATCCCAGAATAGCCTGGCCATCGGCAAGGCGTTGATTCGGGTTCACCAGGAGCTTCATCCGGCCTGGAGTTGGGCTGTGCAGGCGCAAGCGGGCAATACGTTCTCACCGCCGCCCTACACCGCCGGTTTCCTCAGCGAGAGCGTGTTCGCCCTGGGCAACCCGGACCTGCAGCCGGAACGCGCGACCCATGTCAGCGTGGGTGCGGTAGTCAACAAGCGCTCGGCGGGGGAGAACTTGGATCTGTCGGCCACCCTGTTCTGGCGGCGTACACGAGACCTGGTCGTATGGCGGCAGAACTGGCGGGGGCAGTATTACCCGGACAACGTGGGCCGGGCGCTGGCGAGGGGTGTGGAAACGGCTGCGGGCGTGGCTTTCTGGGAAGACGTGATGGTGTTACGAGGAGCGGTGACGCTGCAGAGGATCCTCAACGACGACCGTGATTCGCCCTATTACCGGAACCGGATTCCGTTTCAGCCCGACTGGTACGGCTCGACGTCGCTGGTGGTTCGTCCCGGGCGCTGGCGGGCCGGCGTCGAAGTGCGGTTTTCGGGACGTCGCTACGCCACCGAGAGCAACCTGGACATCCTGTCATTGGCGGGCGGAGGGCTGGAGCCGTATGGCGTGTGGGATGCCTCGCTGGGGCGGGAATTCATCACGCGCCATTGGCGGCTGTTGCTGGAAGCGGGTGTGGATAATGTAGCAGACCAGCCGTACGAGCTGCTGGACCGTATGCCCATGCCGGGACGGATCTGGCGGGTGGGGCTGGATCTTACCGGCCGGAGCAAATGATGGCCTCACGCAGAGCCGCAAAGCCGCGAAGAGAAAGCACTTACGCATGTCCCGATTTGCCCCTCGTCAACACTGAAATCGCATGGCCCGATTTGCCGTTTAGCAACACTGAAGTCGCATGTCCCGATTTGCCGTTTAGCAACACTGAAGTCGCATGGCCCGATTTGCCCCTTGATGCCGGCGAAAATCTATCTGCCGGGAGCGACGAACAACAGCGTGTGCATACTCAACACGGGTGGCGAGCAAGTCGGGAAACAGATCGACGCGGTGAGACAACACGTGAAAGCAAACCCTCACGCAAAGCCGCAAAGCCGCAAAGAGAAAGCACTTACGCATGGCCCAATTTGCCGCTCGACAATACTGAAATCGCATGTCCCGATTTGCCGTTTAGCAACACTGAAGTCGCATGGCCCGATTTGCCCCTTGATGCCGGCGAAAATCTATCTGCCGGGAGCAATGAACAACAGCGTGTGCATACTCAACACAGGTGGCGAGCAAGTCGGGAAAGAGATCGACGCGGTGAGACAACACGTGAAAGCAATGCCTCACGCAGAGCCGCAAAGCCGCAAAGAAAAATCCATGTTTGGCCCTACAGTTTACTGTCGGGTTTCCGAATGCGGGCGATCCTTCTTACACTCTTGTTCCTGTTATTCCATATCCCCGGCTGCGAGGAGGAGATCGACGATCCCGTCGCCTCCACCGACAGCGACCGTTACCTGGTCGTCATCGGCTTTACCACCCTGCGCTTGCTGGACCTTTCCACCGGCGAGCTGGAGCCGACAGTATTCGGCCTGGGCAACGCCCCCAACTGGGCGATCCCCGACGGCGACCGGCTGTACGTTATCAACTCCCTCTCCAACGACATCACAGTGTTTGAAGCGGCTGACGGCAGCATCGTGCAAACCGGCTCCTTCGACATCGGGCTCGGCCTGAACAACAACCCTTACGCCGGCGTGTTGACCGTTGACGGCCGCTTGCTGGTCACCAACCTGATGCGGAACACGGTGAGTGTGGTCAACCCGTCCGCCAGGGAGGTCGAGGAGGTCTGGCAGGCGGGAACCGCGCCGGAAGGCATCCTCACCACCGAAAGTGTGGCGTATGTCCTCAACACGGGGTTTGATTTTGCGACTCTGCGGTTCCGTCGCGGCTCCATCTGGACCTACACCCTTGCCGACGGCCTCCGCAGGCATACGCTGGAGACCGGCGTCAACAGCCAGTTCGGCTTCCTCGCTCCCGACAACCGTCTGCATGTCATTTGCACCGGTGACTATAACAATCAGACCGGCGAGGTGCGGGTTTACCAGCTCGATCCCATGGACGAAGTCGGGCGGGTGGAATTCGAGGGCTACCCCGGACGGTATGCGTTGGCGCCGGACGGGACCGTTTACCTGGCGTCGGGCGGCTTCGAGGAGGACGGCGAAGCGCACGGCCTGGTGCTGACCTACGGCGCCGCCACATTGCAAGCCGGCGACTCGATTGCCGTCGATCTGGGCGCGTTGGATGTGGCGTATGATGACGAAACCGACCGGTTGTACGTGGCCTGCAAGGATGCGGTGACGCTGTCGGTGGTTACGGATGGAGAGCAGTCCCGTTCCATTCCCCTAAACGATCCCCCGCAGGCGCTGGCGATTTGGGAGTTGGAATAGCCGGCGCCTCCGTAGGAAGCATTCCCACGAAAAAACTACTCGTTAAACTGGAAATCATTGTGTTTCAAATCCCTGTACATGTATACTCTTATAAGCGTCGTTTGCCGAGAACACTGGAAACACTTCCAACGGGGGAAATGCACATGTTCAAACCTTCCTGGTTTCGATGTGGCCTGATGCTGGTTATCCTGATGGTCTGCTTGAGTCCTGCAAACGCGGAAATTCGTGGCCATGAAGCGCTTGGCTTCGTCGGTGAAGCCGCGGGTGATTTTATGGGAGCGCCGGTGGATGAACTGCGTCTGTATGTCTACAGCGCCCCTGGAGTCTGGTCGCCTGCTCTCGTGCAGGTGGATCACTGCGATGACCAGGGCGACTGGTTCGCCGAGGACGATGGCGTGTTCGATTCCCAGGACCGGCTGGTGTTTCAGCCCCAGGACGGCGGCCTACGTGCGCCGGAAGGCGTATGGGTCGACGATGCGGAGGCGCAAAGCCATCAACGGCTGGTGCTTTCGGTGTATGATCCCGTGGAAGAGGACTCGACCTTCCTCTATCTCTATCGCTCCTCGACCCTGCCGGAAGCCGATGAAACGCTGAGCATGGCGTACGACGATGAAACCGGCGAGATCACCAGCCCCTTTTACCAGGCCGCTTTTAACGGGGATCAGGGGTACTGGGAGATGATCCGCATCCGTGAAGGGCTGGGCTGGAGCGAAGACCTGTTGGACCGGGAAAAACTGCGCAGCCAGGGCGACCCCGGATTTCCTCTGCCGGAGTTCGAGGTGACCGAGGAAGATTTTACCGTGACCCAGTTCCTGGTGGCGGCCGGACCGGTACGGGTGACGCTGTATTTTCAGCGTGAGACCGAGGTGATGGGCGAGACCATCACCAGCGCCACTTTCCGTCAGTTTTACCGCAGCAGCATCGAGATTCCCAACGACACCATGAATGTCCCCGCCAACAGCGGCATGGAGCTGATGCGGGTCTCGTTTGATCTGACCGCGGAGGCCGTTGGAGCCATCGAATCCGACGAAAACAACGAGGCGCTGGAGGTGGACGGCGTCCCCGATGATCCCGAGACCGCCATCGATCCGGACGTGCTTTCCCACAAGTGGACCAGGATCGGCATCGGGCAGCATTCCCTGGTGCTGGTGTCCGACCTGGAAGGCATTTCAGATTCCAACCACTTATACCATCACGATGATTCGGGCGGCGGTACGGCCGACGGCACCCCGGACACCGGCGACATGGTCAGCTACGGGGACATCGGGTTCAAACTGCTGAATCCGAACACGGGCGATCATACCTTCAGCACGCTGGTCTACCTGGGGGCGGGTGAAGATCTGGACGGCCCCACCTGCCGTGACTGGCGCGACCAGGCCCTCGATCTGGACATCCTGGAAGAGGCCTTTGATGCGGTGGCGGAGGCAGGGGCGGAGGCATTACCCAAGACTGTCGCCATAGAAGACGTCTACCCGAATCCGTTTAACGGGCAGGCGACGATTCGCCTCACATTGCCCGGTGCGCAAAAAGCAACTCTGGAAGCCTTTGACATTCTGGGCAGGAAGGTCGCGGAATGGGGAGCGCTACAGAATCGCGCCGGACGCATCATATTGAACTGGGACGCGGGTGAGCTGTCTTCGGGAGAATACCTGCTGCGACTGTCAACGACGGACGGCGGACAGGCGACAAAGCGTGTGATCCTGTTGAAGTAAGAGGGCTCCAACCGCAACATCAGGATGATGAGTTGCGGTCGATCCATTGAAGCGCCTCGGTGACGGTGTCGCAGGTGTGATCGGGCGAGACGTTGCCGTCCGCTTCCGTACCTTCGCCGTATCCGGAGCGCACCAGGAGGGTCGTCACGCCGGCGCGACGCCCTGCTTCAATATCCGCCGCCTTATCGCCGATCATGAAGGTCCGCTCCGGCGTTACACCGGCCTGCTCCCTCGCATCCCGGATCATGGTCGGTTTGGGCTTGCGACAGGCGCAACCGGCGTCGGGCAGGTGCGGGCAGAAGTGGATGGAGGAAAACGTCACCCCGGACGGCTCCAACTGGCGCTCGATCTCGCGGTGCACCGAGTGCATGTCCTCTTCGGTGTAGTACCCACGCCCGATGCCCGACTGGTTGGTGACGATGGCAAAGACAAAGCCCTTCTTGTGCAGCTTTTCCAGCTCGTCGGCCGCACCCGGGATCAGGCGCACGTCCGCAGGGTCGTGCAGGTATTGCTTCTCCTCAATAAGCGTCCCGTCGCGATCCATGCAGATCAAACCGGCAGGTTTCATGGGATTGTCCTTCTGTTACACGATGTGGCCCCGACGGCTTGTCCGGTGGGGTTTATAGGGTCTCTCGAAAACAATATCCCATGATGTCATTCGAGAATTACTATACAGACTGTTGCACAATAGGAACCGATCTCATTCCAGCGAAGAGCCTGCCCTCGAATGTTGTGATCGGGGGCTGGAATCCAGACAAGGTGCAAGAATACAAAATGTTAGCAATTCTGCAACAGGCCCTATAGTGCCGGTTTCGATCCCGTTTGAGTGTTGAATCACAGTTTATTGGTTGTTTGACCCAACAGTTTACTGTCGGGTTTCAAGACCAACGAGTCAACTGTATCTGAACCAGACTTCTGGTGAATTATGTTTCCAATTATCTCGCATCAAGCTTCCCGGTGTAATTGGCTAACATGTTATATTTTTGCACCTTTCACGGCACAAATGAGACACAGCCTTCAAGACTCAATAGCCTGTCCACTAAGATACTCATCCACTGCGCCGCTTGTTTTCAGGTTACAGCAGAAAAGGCGCGAGGAAAAGCAGGAGCGCCAGCAGCAGGATAATACCGTTACGAACCAACCGGTTCGTGGACAGGTAGCGGCCAGGCGGTTGCTCGCGGAGGACTTTGCGCATCTCGTCGGTGGTCGACTCCTTGCCTGCAAGAGCGGGGATCACCAGGGGCAGAACCTTGACCAGTTCACGGGTGCGGGGAGTCTCAAACGCTCTCGCATAGAATATGAGCGGCCGGAAGACCCCGATGAAAGCGAAATATCCCAGGCCCGCCACAGGGATCAGCAGCCAGTATCCCAGGTCATACCCGGTGAACAGCAGCACGAGATTGTCGATCCCCACCAGGGCGAGCATCCCGGCGAGGATCATCAGGGCGCCCTCCAGCGTAACGCGCCCGCAGTAGGCTCGCCACACGAGCCGGATGGGATCGTTCGTCCGGGCCTTATCCGGCCTGGGAGGAAGATGATCCGGGTGTTGTGCTGCTTGCGCCATGCGCAGGACCTTTCCGGGTTAGCCCGGTTATTTCACGAGCAAGGTTCTTCACTAAAGAAAAATCCATGAAATGAGAACAGTTTGGACGCATGGCACGCTGCGCCCTTTGCGATGCTCTTTACCGCAACCGACGCATGCAATGTACGCGCAGGCAGGTCCTGCAAACCAACCCGCTTGTTGCACGGGCGTCTCTCCCGTGATAAGGGCAATGATCCCGCTTTTCCCGGCTTGCTCTGATACGTTCACCGCAGATTCGTCCGGCGTTATCCATCGCTGATTGTGATTTCAGACCACCTGTAAGCGCACAGCAAACCGGGCCATGCCACCTGTTTTGTGAAATATCCGGGTTAGCCATTGATCGTATTCTACGGTGACCGATTGGGGAACGCAAGAGCCGGTGATGCAATGGACCACTATGTCGGAAATGAGAACCGGTTTTCGTTCGCAGCGGCGAGAGAGGAGTTGTCAAACCTTCACTCGTTGTCTATCTTGATAATTCTGCATCGCCGGGAGAAACGGCGTCATAGTATCGAGCCAACGTTTTGCAACCGGTCGTGTTCAGCGGACGGACTCGCGGGCGAGCTTCGAAGCAGGAGGCTGCCTGGAGCACGTCTGCCTACGGTCCGGCTATGGTTTTCATCTGCTAACCCCAAACGGATTAAGGAGGACACATGGCGGTCGGCATTGTGGGCTGGGGAGCCTACCTGCCCAGGAATCGCATCAAGCTGGAAGAGATCGCATCGGTGTGGGGTGCGGACGCGGAGAGCTACAAGAAGGGGTTGTTGCTCTATGAGAAGTCCGTGCCCGGGCCAGACCAGGATGTGATCACGCTTTCGGTGGAAGCGGCAAAGTATGCGTTGATTCGCGCCGGGATCGACCCGCGTGAAATTGGCGCACTCTACATCGGCAGTGAATCACACCCCTACGCGGTGAAACCGAGTGGGACTACGGTTTCGGAAGCCATCGGCTGTACGCATGACATTCACGTAGCCGACTTCGAGTTTGCCTGCAAAGCGGGCAGCGAATCGATGTTCGTGGCGTTCAGTCATGTCAAGTCCGGCAACATGAAGTACGCGGTGGGTATCGGCGCGGACACCAGCCAGGGCGCTCCGGGCGACGCGCTTGAATACAGCACCTCCGCCGGAGCCGCCGCCTTCATCATGGGCGCTGACAAGGTGGTCGCCACCATTGATTACACCCACTCCTGGACATCGGACACGCCCGACTTCTGGCGGCGTGAGAACGAGCACTACCCGCAGCATGGCGGCCGGTTCACCGGCGAGCCCGCCTATTTCCGGACCACCATGGGCTGCGCGCAGCCACTGCTGGAAAAGAGCGGGATGAAGCCCGACGATTTCGCGTTCTGCGTGTTCCATCAACCCAACGGCAAGTTCCCGCAGAAAGCGGCGAAAATGCTGGGGTTCGATATCCACTCAGAACAGTTCAAGACCGGGTGGCTGACCCCGTGGCTGGGCAACACCTACAGTGGCGCCTCGCCCATCGGCCTGTCCGCCTGTCTGGACGTCGCCAAGCCCGGCGACAAAATCTTCATGGTCAGTTACGGCAGCGGCAGCGGCAGCGACGGGTTCATTTTCACTGTCACCGACGAGATCACCAGGGCGCAGAACCTGGCGCCGCATACACGCCCGCAACTTGACGAAAACAAGACATACTTGAGCTACGGGCAGTACACCAAGTATCGTCGGAAAATCCTGAGGAACTCCTAACCCCCCGCTTGCGGTGGGATACTGCTGGAAAGCCTGTCGTGTGTTGCTGAGGGAGATTGACTCGTGTGGAGTTTTAACGTTCAACTGATCGTCGCCATTTTTCTCTTCATCCTGTTGATCGACTGGGTGATCACGAGAAAGGTGATAACCTACGCCCTGAACAAGTTGTTCTTTTTACCGATGTTGTACAGCTTTTTCGCCGCCTGGCAATTGTTGCAGGTGTTCGAGAGAAAGTCGGTGTTGTTGGGCGTCATTATGTTGGTGTTCGGGTTGGCGTTTCTGCTCACCGGGTTGAACCGTCTCCTTCGGCGGCCGTATCGACGGTCGTAATTCAGCAGAGGAACGACAGCAACTATTCACGACCTACAGAGGAATAGACGTATGCGTGATGTAGCCGTTATCGGCATCGGGATGACCAAATTCGGCGAGTTGTGGGAGCACAGTTTTCGCAACCTGTTCGTCGAAGCGGCCAAAAATGCGCTCCTCGATGCCGGTGTAGACAAGTTGGATTCCATGTACATCGGCTGCATGTCCGGCGGGCTGTTTGTGGGCCAGGAACATCTGGGCTCGCTGATGGCCGACTACCTGGGCATGACACCCGTGCCGGCGACCCGTGTGGAGTCGGCCTGCGCCTCCGGCGGCGCCGCGTTTCGCTCGGCCTATATCGAAGTCGCCAGCGGTATGAGCGACATCGTGCTGGCGGGCGGTGTGGAAAAGATGACGGATGTGGACGGCGGCCTGGCGACCTACGCCCTGGCGACCGCCGCGGACGCTGAATACGAAGGCTTCCACGGCGCCACCTTCCCCGGGCTCTACGCACTGATGGCCCGAGCCCACATGGACCGTTACGGCACCACCAGCGAAATGCTGGCCCATGTGTCGGTGAAAAACCATAACAACGGCAGCCTGAATCCCAACGCCCAGTTCCCCTTGAAGATTACAGTGGACGGCGTGTTGAATTCGACCATGGTAGCCGACCCGCTGCATATCCTGGACTGCTCGCCGATTACCGACGGCGCGGCGGCGGTGATCCTCGCGCCGGTGGAGATGGCGGAAAAACTGGGCGTCAAGCCGATCCGCATCATCGGCTCAGGCATGGCGACCGACTCCATCGCCCTGCACACCCGCAAGGATATCACCACCATCAACGCGGCCAAGGTGGCGTCGGAAAAGGCCCTCGCCATGGCCAGCAAAAGCCTGGACGACATCGACTTCGCCGAAGTACACGATTGCTTCACCATCGCAGAGTTGGTGGTGCTGGAATCTATCGGCAAGTACAAGCCGGGCGAAGCGGGCAAGGCGGCGATGGACGGCGCAACCGCGCGCGACGGCGACTTCCCGGTGAACCCTTCCGGCGGCCTGAAGAGTAAGGGCCACCCGGTCGGCGCCACCGGCATCGCCCAGATCTACGAAGTGGTCAAGCAGCTTCGTGGGGAAGCGGAAAACGGCCGTCAGCTCGCCAAGGCCAAGGTCGGCATGGCCCAGAACATGGGCGGCACCGGCGGCTCGTCCACCGTCCACATCCTGGAGGCATAACATGGCACATACACTGACTGCGCGCGTCTGGCGCGAACAGCCCCAGCGCTATCGCATGCTCGCCAACAAGGACAAGGCGACCGGCGAGGTGTACTTCCCGCCGCGCCTCGTCGCTCCCGGCAATCTTAACGCCGAGTTTGAAGATCACTTCATCTCCGGCACGGCCACCGTGGTCACCTTCACCGTGATCGTCGTGCCGCCCGATCCCTACAGCGACCTCGCTCCCTACGCTCTCGCGGTGGTGGAGACCGAAGAAGGCGCCCGGCTGACCTGCCAGATTGCCGACTGCGACCCCTACAAGGTCAAAATCGGCATGAAGGTCAAGTTCGAGTTCCGCCGGCTGTACGAAGACGGCGAAGCCTCGGTGATCTACTACGGATACAAGGCGGTGCCGGCGTAACACCTGTCGGTGCAGCATGTTATCAGAAGAAACCACAAGCGCGTTCCCGGTTATGGGGGCGCGCCTTTTTGTGGATTCCCGCTTTCGACACAGCTCATGCTGCCACAAAAGTGTCATTCCTGCGGAAGCAGGAATCCAGGTAAGGTGTTATGCTACAAAAGGTTGGCTATACATGACGCACAATGGATCATTCGTTGATCTATGTCCTAACCTTTTGTTTTAACAAACCATCTCTGGCCCCCCGCTTTCGCGAGGATGCCATCGTTCTATATTCTGCGACAACCAGAATCGCTGAAATAGCTCCTGATCCGGCCCCGCGTGTTATACAGACTGTTGCACAATAGGACCCGATCTCATTCCAGCGAAGGCTGGAATCCAGACAAGGTGCAAGAATACAAAATGTTA
>CAZYOC010000005.1:0-43289 GCA_964648415.1 uncultured bacterium
GATTCCTGCTTTCGCAGGAATGACACGATGGGACAATGTTTTCGAGAAACCCACTAATATGGGCTTTTCCGCAGGAATGACACTCACCGCCTGTAGAGCTTCTCACGATGGATGATATCGCCGACGCCAAAAGGCACCAGGCTATTGTAGGCATGGCCTTGTTCCACACGGGCGCGCACCAGGGTCGATGAGAGATCCATCCGCGGCACTTCCAACAACGTGATCCGGTTCAGCCACAGGCTGCCCTCGGCGGTGATGCTGATGTCGCCCCGGTTGAACGCCGCCACCTTGACCATCTCCAGGATTTTTTCCGGATCTCGCCAAAGGTGGAGACTGTTCAAAGCATCCATCCCGATCAGCAGTGTGAAGGTGACATCGGGATACTCGGCGAGGAAATAGCGCAAGGTATCCACCGTGTAGGATGGCCCTGCACGGGTCAGTTCGGAAGTGTCGTCATAAAAATCCGGGAACCTGGCCAGCGCTTTGCGCAACATGGTCAGGCGAATCTGGGGCGGTGTGACTTCCTTGTCGACTTTATGGGGGTTGATGCGGTTGAGGACAAACAGGACACGGTCGAGCCCGAGCTGATCGCGGACGTACTCCGCCGCGACCAGGTGCGCCACCGTGGGCGGGTCAAACGTGCCGCCGAACAGGCCGACCGTTTCCCCCGCACGTAAGCTGTAGCTGCTGGAAGCTTTGTCCGCGTAGGCCGTCATGCACCCTTACCAGGAAAAGAGAACAATACTGACACCGGCTGAAACCGACAGCCCGTTCCAATCCAACTGGACCCGCTCGCCATCGTCGCCAAGCTGTCTGGATTCCGTGCCTGCGACCCGATACCCCAGGCCCATCAGGACGGACACCCGGGGAAACACGAAGGTCTGTGCACGGATATAGGGCCGGTAGCCGATAAAGGCGGAATCAAACTGCTCATAATAGGGCGAGTAGTTCGGATAGGTGATCTCGTCGCCATAAAACGAAGAATACAGTGATCCCTCCGGCATATACAGCCCCACACCAAGGCCGGCGTAGACATCCAGGTCTTCACCCTTAACCAGATGATAAGCTACCGTTGCTTCGATGACATTTGCGGGAATCTTGTACTTCAGCGATCCGGTATTGTCGTAATAGGAGGTCTCACCCACCATGCGATAAACGTTGAGTCCTACCGCACCGACCCTTGGCATCACCACCCGCATCCCGCCGGTCAGGTTGCCGCCGAAGCTGAGGGTCTCCATCTCTTTGTCGTAGTCACCCCAACGCTCCAGGCGGCGGTTCAGGTCACGCATCCGGTACGTGTTGAACCCGGCTGTTCCGAACAGCTCCAGGCGCATACTGCCGGCGATGCTCTGCGCACGGCCCAGCATCCGGTTCAGACCGTTACGTGCGCGCGGTTCGAGCGGGTCGTTGGGATACTTATCCAGGAACTTCGTGTATTGTTGGATCGCCTCTGCTGTGTCCGCCACCTCCTCTTCCATAACCGCTTTCTGGAATAGCGCCTCCGGGGCGAATTGGGTGTCATAGAAGTCTTCGAGGATCTGGTCATAATAGATGTGCGCTGACTTGTATTCCTTGGTCTTCTGATACAGGCGGCCGTTCTCATACACCTTCTTCGCCAACTTGGAGCGGATCTCGTCGATCATCTCCATCGCATCGTCCGTATACTCGGAGCCGGGGAACTCTTCCAGGAAGAGCTGGAGAGCGTCGAACGCGCGTTGGGTGTAGCTTTGATCAAGGGAATACTTGGGTGAGAGCTTGTAATAGCTCAGGCCGATCTTGTAAGAAGCGGTTTCCACCAGCGGGCTCTGCGGATACTGCGACACAAGCTTTTCGTACTCCGAGGCCGCGATGATGTATTCCTTCATGTAGAAATGCGATTCGGCGAGCATAAACTGGGCGGAGTCGGCCATGGAGGAGCCGGCGTGGTTGATCAGGAAGATCTCCAGATGATCCACGGCGTCCAGGTATTTCTTCCGTTCGTACTTGTCCTGAATCTTGGCCCACGCCACTTCGGGCGGTTCATCAACCCATTTCCGCCGGCCGCTGCAACCGGTAAGCACCGCCAGCAGCAGGGCGAAAAGCAGCACCAGCGTGAGCTTGGAACGCCACAGCATCAACGACTCCTGATCGTGTACAGGCCGTAGGTGACTCCACCCGCCACAAGCACTGCGGCTACCGGCCAGATCCAGCGGGAATATGCGGGTCGAACCCGGTCGCTATCAACACCATCGTCTCCCCCGCCGGCCTCTTCGTTCATGTTTGCATATCGTACCCGGCCATGAAGCTTTTGTTCCTGCATCTCGCCTCTCACGGCTGCTGTGGCGGTAACATCGTCATAATTGGGGGAAACCGTTCCCACACTTCCTAAAGCTCGCAACAAACCACCTGAATCGCGAAACGGCAAATGGCTTTGGCTTACATCCCCCGCTTCACCGCTCCATGACAACGCCACATTGACGAGTAGCAGCATCCCGATCGAGCTCCAAAGCAGCCGCCTCATCAGCCGATCTCCACGCTTAACGTCAGCAAGTGTACCGTCTCCCACTGCTCTTCACTGCGCTTCTGCACCATGGCGTAGTTCACCATGAAATGCGGCACACGGTAATGGTGCGGGCTCTCGGTCAACCGGTGTCGGTCCAGCAGGCCGAGCCCCCAGGTGAAGTACTGATCCCCCACCTGCGTTGCGGGGATGATACCCATGCGCAGCATCAACAGGTCGCCCAGACGTCGTTCCGCGCCGACACGGACTTCCAGGTCACGGTCGCCCTCTTCCTGGAAGACGTTGCGGACATCGCAGGTCAACAGCGTCTTCCGGTTGGGTTCGTAGCTGATGCCGGCGTTGACCGTCTGGTCCTCGACCCCGGACAGGAAACGGCGTGACTCCGAGAAGCCGTCGGGCAGCTCGGAGAAAAACACGCCAATGTTAAAGTTATCCCCGGGCTCCAGGTACACACCATAAGACGCGCCGAGGGCATGGACGCTGTTCTCCCGGATATAGCCCGAGATGGTCCCGCCCACTCGTACGCGCGGCGATACCGCGAACACGAGGAAGCTGTTGCCCCGGTAACGATTCGGCGTATCGCGCAGCTCGAACAAATCGAATTGACGATTGCGCGGCTGATCGAACTCCTCTTCTCCCATGACCGCGCCGAAAATGAACGGGGTGCGGGTTACCGTCACTCCACGAATTACAAAACTCGCCGGTCCTGCGACAGGATGCCCCGGAATGTCCCTGCCAAGCACCATGTCGCCGCTGTAGCCCAGTATGGCCGCAGGATTGACATTGACCGACACATGAAGCTGGTCGGGTTGGAATTCTGATCGGTAGCGAGTATAGGTGGCGGGGTTGTACCAGGTGGATTCCATTCCGCCCAGCCGGGCGGTCACTGCACCGGCCATGGCGATGGGAACCGCTTCCAGCGTGGCGAAGCTGTACAGCGGGTCGTCTTGCGCCTGGCTTGAAAATGGGCACAGAACCAGCAGGATTAATAGCAGCGAGATGCGCTTCATAAGGCCTCCCGCTTCTCACGCCTTCGGTTACGGATCCGCTCCACAGCCATCACCATCCACAGGATCAGCGCGGCGCCGCCAAAGAGGTACTTGAGCAACCAGCCGCCGCGCAGATAGGGAGTTGTCAACGGTCCCGGGGCTTCCGCGCCCACCGCCCCACGTACTCCAATCGGCAACTCGGCCAGGAAATGCCCGCTTGGGGCGAAGATGGCGGAAATGCCGGTATTCGTGGCGCGCACCAGGGTCCGGCCCGTCTCCAGGCTGCGGAAGCGCGCCAGCAGGAGATGCTGACGTTGCTCCGATGTGCCGTGTAACCAACCGTCGTTGGTCTGATTGACCAGGATGTCCGCTCCCTCGTGTACGCAACGGTGCGCCAGGTGCGGGAAGATGTCCTCGTAACAGATCAACGGTCCGGCATGGAACAGCAGCGTGTCACGCCGGACCGGCCAGGCGACTATCCCCGGCCCCGGCCTGAACTCCGCCTGCCCCAGGTTCAACTCACCCAACCCCGGGAAAAGCCACTGAAACGGGACTCGTTCTCCAAACGGCACCAGGTGGACCTTGGCGTAATACTCCATCCGTCCGCCCGCGCCGGGTGTCAACAGGAATGAAGCGTTGTAGGGGATCTTCTCGCCATCGACATACTCGCGGTGCGAGGCGCCTGTAGTGAGGGGAACGTCCAGCGAGTCCACAAAATCCTGGAGCACCGCCTTCCAATAGCGGCTGTGTTGGAGTCGCACGGGTGCGGCGGTCTCCGGCCAGACCATCAGGTCCAGCTCGTGTGTTTCCGCCAGGCTGCGAGTCAGGGAGGTATAGATGTCGACGCTGTACTTCGCGCCCAGTTCCCACTTATCAGAAGGGTCGACATTGCCCTGCGCCAGGCCGACATAGCCCAGCGAGCGGGACATGGTGGACCGCAGGACGGTATGTTGCCGGATCGCACCACCGGCCCAGGTCATCGCCAGCATCAGGATCAGCACCAGACCGGTCCGGCGTTTCTCACGTCCCACGACAGCCAGCGCGTTGACCGCCGCCACCCAGGCGGTTACCAGGGATGTGCCGCCGACAGCGGAAAGCTGTAGAATCGGCAGATACTCCGCCTGGGTGAGCGCCAGCAGCGCCCAGGGGAATGCCATTTCGCCGTAGGACCAGAACAGCTCCTGTGCGGGCCAGATCAGGATAAGGGCAAAGTGGCCGGCTCGACCGAAACGGTCCAGCGCCCACTTGTAAGGAATGGATACAATTCCGAACCAGACCGTAAACAGCAGGACACCGCCCACACCGGATAGTACACGTGCGGTCATATCCGCACCGGTGTTCATTGCCAACCAGTAAATCGTCCCGGCATGAAAGACCAGCCCAAGCAGCATGCCCAGCCGGATGGCGTCACGAGTGGACTCGACGCGCTCCATGGCCAGCATGAAGGGGACCAGCCCCAGCCAGGCAAGGAACCCGAGCGGAATGGGCGGGGTGGCGAGCACCAGCAGCAACCCGGAAAACAGCGCCCCGGCGGCTCCGGTACGGAACTGGTTACGCATTTTCGGCGAGAACTTCTCGTCCGCTGTTGGCGCTCTGATAGATCAGATCCACGACCCGCATCGTCTCGACCGCGTCGTCGATGTTGGAACGCGGCTCCACTTCGCCCCGGAGGGCGTAGATGAAGTGCAGAAGCTGCATCCGGAATGAGGACTGGTAGAGCTCCCCGGGGCTCATGGACTTGACGGGCGACACGTTGACCATCTCGCCCTGCATGGACTTCCAGACCATGAGAGGGTTCAATTGCGCCGCGCCTTCGGTGCCCTCGATGTAGGTGTATGCGACGCTCTTTTCCGTGCGCAACGCCCAACTTACATCCAGATGAATGGTCTCGCCTTCCACATACTCCAGAATCGCGGACAGCGTATCCTCAACCGGTCGCTGCAGGTTTTCATGGTGCGTGATGGCCACGACGCGCCTCAGCGGCGGATGATCAAACATCCAGTGCAGCAGGTCGACGAACTGGATACCGAGATCCATCAACACTCCGCCGCCGGTGATGTTGGGTTGATCCAGCCAGGGGGACCGGTCCCAGGCGTGCGCCTGCTTCAGCCAGCCGGCGCGCACCCGCCAGATATTGCCCAGCTCGCGGCCTTTGAGGAAATTGCGGACCACGTCCACATCCTGACGGAAGCGGAAGTTCATGGCGACCTGCACCAGCTTGCCGGCCTTCTTCGCCGCCGCCTGCAAGCGCAGCGCTTCTTCCAGATTACGCGTCACCGGTTTTTCAAGAATCACATGAACGCCGTTGCGCAGAGCTTCCAGACCAAGCGGCAGGTGCGAGATGGTGGGTGTGCAGATGAACACCACATCCGGCTTGACCTTCTTGATCAGGTTGGTGCTGTCGACATACCCGGGAACCTGGTATTTATCAGCCAGTTTGCCGAGCTTGTACTCTTCAATATCGCACAAGCCGACGAGCTCGATGCCTTCTGTAGCCGTTATCAGGGGAAGATGCAGCACCTGTGCGGCGCTGCCAAGGCCGATCACACCGACCCGGATGGGACGGTCGCCGGAAACTGGTTCAAACGTTATTCCCATATGCTCACCCTGTCCCGTGTTTTACACACCAACGGCCCCGGTAGGTTGCGGGGCCGCCCTGATCCTGTTCTTCTACTCTGCTGGTTTGCCGGCTGTTTCAATCAACAGCCGGGCTTCTGTTCATCCAGATAATCCTGCAGGAAGATAGCGGCGGCGGCCCGATCGACCAGCCCCTTCTTCCGTGAGGGCTTACGGTTCTGCTTTTGCAAACGCTGAGTGGCTTCCGAACTGGTAAAGCGCTCATCGTAGGTTTCTACCGGTATACCCAGCACAGTGACCTCTTCCGCGAACGCTTGAGCTTTAATCGCGCTCTCGCCCAAATGGCCGTCCAGACTGACGGGCAGCCCTACGATGATCGCTTCGACACTCTCGTCGCGCACGATCTCCCGGAGACGCTCCATAAGCCGGTCACGCGGATACGCCTCCAGCGTCGTGAAGGGAGAAGCCAGGGTTCCGGTCGGATCAGACAGGGCTACGCCAATGCGTTTCTTGCCCCAGTCTAACGCCATGATCCGGCTCATGGTCATCTCGGACCAGGGCTACTCGCCCACCTCGTCCAGCGGCGCCTTCAGCGCTTCCTTCAACAGCTTGCCCGGTTTGAAGTGGGTCTTGCGACGAGCCGGCACGTAGATGATCTCGTTCGTCTTCGGGTTGCGCGCCTTGGGCTTGGGCTTGGTCTTCTTCACCTCGAACACGCCGAAATCGCGAATCTCGATGCGCAGTTCGACATCGTCACCTGTCATAATTTCGCGCAGGCTGTTAAAAATCTCGTTGGTCACCCGCGCGACGATTTCAGGTTTCTCGCCTGTCTTCTCAGTGACTTTCTCGACCACGTCCTTCTTGATGTAGGTTTTCATGAATCGAGCCTCCGGACCTCACGTTGGAATAAACCAGCACAAACGTTGGAAGTTGCATTATACAATATCTCAAGCCACTTCGGCAACGTGTACACGCTCCACTTGTACCACATTCTTGATTTTACTGAGCCGGTTGAGCAATTTCTGCAAATGGGCCTGCCCACTGACATTTATCAGCATGGTGCCGATCACGAGAGTCCCTTCCACCCGCATGTGGGCTTCGAGGATATTGATATTATGCTTGCTCAGGATGGCTGTTATGTCGCGCATTAGATTGACCCTGTCCTCGGCGAACAGCCTGAGCCGGGTCTTGAATACGGCGCCATCTTCGACATCCCACTCCACCTCCACGAGACGTCCATCCCGTCCCTTCAACAGATCCGCAATCGCCGGACACTCCACCTGGTGGACCTGGATACCGCCGCCTTTGGTCGGTGCGCCGATGATTCTGTCACCAGGCAAGGGGTTGCAGCAGTTGGCATAGGTGAAGATATACTGTTCTCCACCCTTCACACGTACACTGGACGCAGCGCCCTCGCCAGGCTGCCCCTTTTTCTTCTTCTCTTTCTGAAGCCGCTTCTGGTCTATCTTGCCGCCGAGGCGATTGATGATTTTCGCCGTCGTCAGCTCGCCAGAGCCAATCGCCGCGAACAACAAGTCCGCACTGTCATAGCCCAGATCACTGAAGAGCTCGGCCAGCTCCTCGCGTTTCAATTTGACATGCTGTTCAGAAAGAGCCCGCTCAAACAGTTCCTGCCCGATGCGGATGGATTCCTCCATCTGAGTCTGCTTGATATGCCGCTTGATCTGTGCGCGCGCCCGTGTCGTGCGGATATGCCGCAGCCATTCCACGTTCGGCGCGGCGTTGGAGCTGGTCAGGATCTCCACCGAATCGCCATTGTTGAGCGGCTGGGTCAACGGCGCCATCTTGCCATTGATCTTGGCCCCCAGCGTGTGCAGCCCGATATCCGAATGCACCGCAAACGCGAAGTCGATCGGGCAGGCTTGCTTCGGCAGTTGGATCAACTTCCCCCGCGGAGTGAACACATAGATCTCGTCGGTGAACAGGTTGATCTTCAGGTTTCGCATGAACTCTTCCGAGTCCGACTCCTCTTTCGATCCTTCGATCAACTGCTTGAGCCATTTATAGTAATCCGACAGATGGGATTGGGTGTTGATTACTCCCGCTTCCGCCTTCTGTGGAGCGGCTTCCTTGTAATGCCAGTGAGCCGCGATCCCGACCTCGGCCACCAGGTTCATGTCACGGGTACGGATCTGCACTTCGACCGTATGCCCCTGGGGGGAAATCACCTTCGTATGCAACGATTGGTAGCCGTTACCCTTCGGCATGGCGATGTAATCGGAAAAACGCTCGATGATTGGAGTGAACAGATTGTGGATGATCCCCAGCGCCTGGTAACACTGGGGGATCGTGTCCACAACAATCCGCACCGCCAACAGGTCCAGGATCTCCTCGAAGCTCTTTCCCCGGCGACGAATCTTGTTGTAAATGCTGTAGAAATGCTTCGCCCGGCCATACACTTCCGCCTGCACACCCTGCTGTTCAAGGCGTTCACGAACCGGCGCGAGCACACTGTCCAGCGCTTTTTCCCGTTCCTCCAGCTTCATCGCCACTCGCTCGGCAATCCGTCGATACGCCACCGGATCGAGCACCTTCAGCGCGTGATCTTCGAGTTCCCACCGGATGCGGCCGATTCCGAACCGGTGCGCCAGCGGAGCGTAGATGTCCAGCGTCTCCTGGGCGTTGCGCTTCTGGCTGCGCATGGGCATTACATCGATTGTCCGCATGTTATGCAGCCGGTCTGCCAGCTTGATCAGAATGACCCGAAGGTCCTGGGCCATGGAAAGCAGCATCTTGCGAAAATACTCGGCCTGGCGCTCTTCGTTGCTGCGGGTATCATACGTCAGGCTGGAAAGCTTGGTCATCCCCTCGACCAGTAGCGCCACCACCGGCCCGAATTCACGCGCCACCTCTTCCAGCGAAATCCCCGTGTCCTCGATGACATCGTGAAGCAGCGCACCAGTCAAGGTCACCGTGTCCACGTTCAGCTCGGACAGGATGCCCATCACTTCGAGCGGGTGCGAAATGTAGGGTTCGCCGGTAAGACGTGTCTGAGAATGGTGAGCCTTGTATGCAAACCGGAATGCGCGCTGCAAACCCGCCACTTGCTTCTCGGTCAGCGGGTGCCTGCGCTGCTGGAGGATTTCATCGAACCGCTCCTGGATCACCGGGTCGATGACTAACGCTTTGGTGTCTTGTTCAGCGCCGGGATAAGCCATTAGAAAGGAGCCGCCTCCCGTTCTCGTTGAGGTGGAGGTGGCTGTTCATTCAATTCTCTTTCTTGCTCTTGAAATAGAGTACATTGATCCAGGAAGGTCAGTTTCACTGTTCCTGTAGGACCATTTCTCTGTTTTCCAATGATCACTTCAGCTGTGTTGTCAGGTTCGTAATCAGCAAGCTCATGCTTGCCCTGGAGCCGGTCATAATACGCCTGACGGTAAACGAAGATTACCACATCCGCGTCCTGCTCGATGGCGCCACTGTCACGCAGGTCCGACAAGATTGGTTTCATGCTGCCCGCGCGCGTCTCCACAGCACGACTGAGCTGGCTGAGCGCAATCACCGGAACATTCAGATCCTTCGCCAACCCCTTCAACTGGCGACTGACCGACGCGATGAACTGCTGCTGGCTTTCGATGCGATCCGACGGCTGCATGAGCTGCAAGTAGTCCAGCACAATCATGCCCACATCATGCTGTGTCCTTAAACGTCTTGCCCTCGCCCGAATATCTACGATAGTCTGAGTAGATGAATCATCAATAAAGATCGGTAATTCCGACAACGAGCCGCATGCTTTCGATATGCGTCCGTATTCTGAATCTCGCCCATGTTCTTTGTCTTTCAAGTTGCCCGTACGAATCTTTGTCAGCGACAATTTGGTCTCGAAGGCGAGCAGACGCATGGCGATCTGCTTGGCGTTCATTTCCAGCGAGATGATGCCCACGGGCACCTTGCTAATCTTGGCTGCGTTCCAGGCAAAGCTCAGCGCCAACGCCGTCTTCCCCATCGAGGGCCGCGCCGCGAGAATAATCAGGTCCGAGGGTTGAAAGCCGCCTGTCATCTTGTCCAGCGCCTTGTATCCCGACCCGACTCCCGTCAGTTCGCCCTTATGCTTTGTAAGGATATCAATATCTTTGAGTGTTTCCATCGAGATGTCATAAAGAGGCTTGTAGCCAGCCTTTTCATTGTTCTGCTGCAATGAGAACAGCTTTTCCAGGCTGGTTTCGATCAGCCCGGACGGTTCGGTAGCCGGCTCGAGTGATTTGGAACCAATGCCCTCGCCGATATCCCGCAAGGTACGCAGCAGAAACTTGTCCTGAACGATCTTGGCGTAGTACTCGATATTGCTGGGAAACGGCACCGCTTCCGTCAATTCTGTCAAATAGAAGCTTCCGCCGACCTGCTCGAGCTTCTCTTCACTCTTGAGCTTCTCGGAAACCGTGACCACGTCAACCGGTTCGCTCTCATTGAACAGCTTAATCATGGCGCGGTAGATAACCGCGTGTTTCTTCCAGTAAAACGAATCCTCACGGACATATTGATGAACCCGCGCGAACGCCTCTTCGCTGAGCATGATGGCGCCGAGCACGGCCTGTTCCGCCTGCAAATCGCTCGGCGGAAGCCGTCCCGCGCTCTCTTCCTCGCTCCTGCGCGTCTGGGTCTGTTCTGTCGTCTGGTTCATCGTAAGGTCAGGTTACGGTCAAGCTTGTTTTTCGCTACGCCAGGTTTGCTGGGTTTTGCCCCGGGCAGCTTGATGCGAGATGCTTCGTGCATAATTCACCATGGCAATGAACGAATCGCCGAACTATTCCACCATCTTTTGATCACTGCCCGGGTTTCGATTAGAACTGTAACTGTTTGCTAAATATTAGTTTAGACCTGGCAGCGATGACCCGTTTACACCTGGGACACCAGCGGCGTTCATCGTTGTGGGAGATCGGTAATCCTGTTACCAACGACAAGCTGCCCGGGGCCAATTGGAACGGTTCAGCGACATGTCATATCCGTTAGCCTTCCTGCAGCCGCTTCTGCACCGCCTGCACATCCTCCCAGGTCGGACGCTTCCAGTTGGGGTTGCGCAGCAGCGCCGCAGGGTGATAGGTCACCATCAAAGGTACGCCATGGTAATCATGCACTCGCCCGCGCAGCGAAGTGAGCGACTCGGTGCTCCGCAGCAGAGTCTGCGCCGCCACTCGTCCCAACGCGAGAATGATCTTCGGTTGCAAAAGCTGTAGCTGTTTGACCAGATGCGGTTCGCAGACTTCCACCTCAGCGGGTAACGGATCCCGGTTGTTGGGAGGTCTGCATTTCAAGATGTTACAAATATATACATCCTCGCCGCGCTGCATATCAATGGCGGCCAGAATTTTATCCAGAAGCTTGCCCGCCCGGCCTACAAACGGCTGGCCCTGTTTGTCCTCTTCCGCTCCCGGAGCCTCCCCCACCAGCACGAGGCGTGCTTTGGGATCGCCCACGCCGAAGACAAACTCGTTTCGCGTCCTGCCCAAGGGACACTTCTGACAGGTATGAATCGCCTGGTGGAACTGCTCCAGGTCGGTATAATCGGGAAACGCATCCTCGATGCGGCCGGCAACAGGCACAACAGGTTTCGGTTCCGGCGCGCCACGCTCACCGGGTTCAGGCTTGCTCATGTTCTCCGTCCGTGTCGTTTCGGCGGTGGGTCGTTCAGCGGCGGTTTCACCCTGTTCCTCCGGCGGCCCTACCCCCGCGGGATGCGCCCAGATCCGCTGCTCACGTTCTGCTACCTGCGCCAGGTAGCGTTTGGCCTGATCGTTCGCGCTCATCTACTGTTTCCGGTTCTGCATCGCCTCCAGGGCCTGTCGCACGGCCCAGGAAGCCAGTTCCGTTTTCGGCTTCTCACCGCTGCCCCAGGGCTCGCCGTCGGCCACCCAGACATACTCCGCTTTCGTCGCACCCATGGCGTCCAGTTGATTCAACAGAATCGCGTCCACGCCCTTCTCCCGTCTCTTCAACCGCGCCTTGTCCACGTCCAACGTGTCCTGCAACGCGAACGCAACTTTGAACCCCTGGCCCAGGCGAGATGTTGAAGCCGCCACATCCGGATTCTCCGTCAACTGAAGCACCGGTGGTTCACCCCTGGTACGTGCGGATTTCCCTTCGCCCAAGGGCGCCGGTTTCCAATCCGACACCGCGGCCGCGTAGAAAACAAGATCAGCGTCCGGAATGACCTTTTCACAAGCTTGCAGCAGTTGATCGGCTGTCTGTATCCGGATGCCTTCCACTCCCACCGGGAGGTCCACATCCATCGCGCCATGCACCAGCACCACCTCCGCGCCCAGCGAAAGCGCCGCTTCCGCAAGAGCGGCTCCCATGCGCCCGCTGCTGCGATTGGTCAGCAAACGCACTGCATCAATGGGCTCCTCAGTGCGCCCGGCGGTGATCACCACTCGCTTGCCCGTGAGGGGCAGCTCCTGCGGCTGAGGTGCGAGTAGCTCCACCAGCCGTGCGACGATCTCCGCCGGTTCCGTCATTCGTCCGATGCCGGCCTTCTCGCCCGGAGCGGCCAAGTCGCCGGATTCAGGGCCAATGACCTGCACACCCCGTTGCCGGAGAGTCGCCAGGTTGGCCTGTGTCGCCGGATGCTGAAACATGCTGGTGTTCATGGCGGGCGCAATGACCACCGGGCACGTCGTCGCCAGCAGGGCGGTAGTCGCCAGGTCATCCGCGATCCCGTGAGCCATCTTCGCCATCAGGTCCGCCGTGGCCGGGGCCACGAGCACCAGGTCAGCCCAATGCGCAAACTCAAGGTGGTCGGGATTGGGATTGCCCTCGGCGCTGAACATCTCCAGCCCCACACGTCGGCCGGTGATCGCCGCGAACGTGGTGGGATGGACAAAAAAAGAGCCCGCACGGGTCATGAGGACACGGACCTGAGCGCCGTGTTTCATGCACCGACGGACGATATCCACACTTTTGCAGGCGGCAATACCGCCGCCTACCACAATCAATACATGCTTACCGTCGAGCGGGAGGTGTGAGGAGGTCTCACTCATCATCCTCATCGTCCTCGGAGCCGGCTACCTCTTCCAACATCGACAGGTCAAGCCGCGGCGGGAAGGGGATGCCGAAATCGTCGTCGGCTTGCTTCGCCTCCTTTTTCTCCGGCTCGAAGGTACTCAGTTTCTCAGCCATCATTTCACGCAACGCCAGGATGGTGGGCTTCTCGAACTGGAGCACGGGTTCATGCAGCACGGGATGGTCTTCCACCATACCGGAATCTTCGCCCTCCTCAAACTTCTCCAGCATCTCCACCTGGCTCAGGTAGGTGTCCATTTCCTTGCGCTGCGCTTCGCCGATCTGACGCGCACGCTTGGAGATCACCATGACCGCCTTGTACACATTCTGGGAATCATGGATAAAATCTTCGGACAGGAACATTTCGTGACTCACCCTGCACCTCCTTCGTTCAGGTAGGCGTCGACGATCTCAAACACCTCCGCCGTCGCCCTCTCAAGATCGTCGTTCATGACGATCCTGTCAAAACGGTCCGCGCGAGACCGTTCAAATTCGTACCGCTGTAGACGACGCTCCACTTCGCTGTCGTCTTCCCGTTTGCGACCCGCCAGCCGGCGACGCAGCTCTTCCATCGACGGCACATCGATATAAATCAACAACGCTTCCGGAAACAGGCGCTTGATGGATAAGGCGCCCAGCACGTCCACGTCGAACAAGACTCCAACTCCGGATTCTAACTGCTCCTCGATACGCGATTTCCGGGTCCCGTATTTCCACCCGTGAATCGCTTCATGCTCGATAAAATCACCCTTCTCAACATAAGCATCAAAATCGGTGTCGCTAAGGAAGTCGTAGTCAACACCGTCGGTCTCCCCCGCACGAGCGGGCCGGGTTGTGGAAGAGACCGAAAATTGCAATTGATCGCTGAACCTCTGGAGCACACGATGCGCAATGGTTGTCTTGCCGGCTCCCGACGGTGCGGCGAAAACGATCAACTTATGATGGGTTTTCCCTTCCGGCATGCTGACCGCTCTGTTTACCGTCACACCAGGTTCTGTACCTGTTCGCGCATCTTTTCCAGCTCTTCCTTGCAGTCGACCACCCAGCCGGAAATCTCAGGCGCCGCGGCCTTCGAGCCCATCGTATTGATCTCACGGTTCATCTCCTGCAAGAGGAAGTTGAGCCGCTTGCCCACGGCGTTGCCCTGCCGGATGGTATCGTGAAACTGCTCGACATGGCTGCGCATCCGCACCACCTCCTCGGTGATGTCGATGCGGTCTACCATAAAAACGACTTCCTGCTCCAACCGGCCCGGATCAAGCTGCTCCGCCGGGATATACTTCTCGAGCCGCTCCTTCAGCCGGTCCAGCAGCTCGTTGCGATTCTCTTCCGCCCTTGCGGCGATGGCCTCCACCCGCTCAGCGATCACCTGCAGCCGCTCGGCCAGATCCTTCGCCAGGTTGGCGCCCTCTTCACGGCTGACCCGGAGGAAATCATCGAGCGCCTCACGGATTCCACGCAATGCGAGAGCCTGGCGCTTCTCATTGATCTCTTCGTTCTCCGCCGGCGCCATCTGATCGAGCAGCCCCAGCAGATCCGACAGCTTGAGGTCATCCTCCAGCCCCGACGCCTTCCCGAGATCACGAATACCGCCGACGAAGACGTTCAACGCCTCCCGGTCAATCCGGTAGAAGGCATTGGCGCCAACCTCACGCGTTTCGTTGATGTGCACCAGCACCTTGCCACGGTCCAGCTTGGACTTGACAAGGTTGCGGATCTCCGGTTCATACGCGCTCAACGACCGCGGCGTACGGATGTTCATCTCGAGAAAACGGCTGTTGACCGACCGTATCTCTACGCTCAGCTTCAGCGGGGCGTCTTCCACCTCCGCTCGCCCAAACCCTGTTTGACTGGCAATCATGTCTGTTCCTCTAAAGCCTTATAGTGTATATTGATGGCACGGCAAAAGCAACACATTCACCTCCGGAGAACGAGATCCTGAGACCATGACAGCACAGCGATTTCCCAGGGGGGCTGATCGTGCAAATCACATGGAACCCTGTAGCATTCTGCACGGTGGCTGGCGGGCTTTGTAGCAATTCAAGACATTTTCACGTTGATGCGGAGCCGCTGGTTTCCCTGCTCTCCTGACCTGGCGCCGCCCCGCCCTCCCGGAGGCGTTGTCCCCTGAAGGGGACGACAACAATCACAAACAACAGGAATAATAGCCGGTTAGTCATTTCCGTCTGTCAATCTTGATTCACACACTGCCTCCCCCACATCCGTCCAGCTCAGGGCCAAGCCGCCACGTCGATGTAAATGGCACATGGCTTGCAAATTCACTAGTCAGAACAACATTCACTGCTCTTTGTTGCACCCCTACGCTCGAAAACGGAAGCGTTCGCGTCATGAGTTGAACCGGCTCCGGCTCATGCCCCCCTTTCTTCCCTTTCGAACGTAGGGATTTTTTATGCCCCGTTTTCGAGGGTGAGAAACAGCAGCCGGGTATCGCCCAACTCCTTCTCCTGTTTGAGTCTCCACCCTGGCGGAATTGTGAATGGTTCACGCGAAGAGGCTTCTAAGACAACCTTTCCCCCGTCCCTCAAGAGGCTGCTGGTCACAATCCCCGCCAGCAAATGGTCAAGTACTTGGAGCGCATAGGGTGGATCGGCCAGGATCAGGTCAAACTGGTGACCTTCCTCCGACTGTTTATCCAACCATTTCAAGGCGTCATGCCGCACCACTTTCGCCCGGTCACCGAACCCGCACAACTCGATGTTGTGCTTGATGACCGCGATGGCCTTGCCCTGTTTTTCCACGAACACCGCTCGTTGCGCCCCGCGCGCCAGCGATTCCAGCCCCAGCAAACCCGATCCCGCAAACAGGTCGAGCACTCGAGCGCCCGCCAGTTCAAGGTGCAACACCTGGAACAGGATTTCACGGGTCCGTGCGGATGTAGGGCGTACGAAGGAAGGAGGGGCTTTCAGGACACGGCCTTTGCCCTGTCCGCCGGTCAACCTCACGGCAGCCCCGCGATGAAATACTGACCTTCTTCGAGCCCGGTATGGATGGACAAGCGGAAGGGCCGGGCGACTGCGGCGTCCATCAGGTTCAGCAGCTCGTCCCGTTGCTCGCGGCTCAGTTCGGCATGGGTCATCGGATCCGGATTCAGCCCGAGGAGCTTCAAGTTATCCAGAAACTGCATCTCGGTCATGGTGCTGTCGTCGGTCTCATGCATGCGGATGAAGAAGACAACATCGTCCGCCTCCGGGACATTCGCGCCGATGCGCAGACTGTCGAAACCCTCCATCGAGGCGATCTGTTTGGCCCACTGCATCATAGGCCCCTCTTTGGCCGTCACCAACAGCCGCATATCCCCCCCTTGCAGCAGAAGAGAACTGACCTGTACGTCCAGCGTGTCGGCGTATTGGTACATGGCGGTCAGAGTCTCGCCCGCGGTGAGTTTGGGCTCCTCCTCCGGTTGCAGGAAGGGGACTTTCTCCAGCAGGCCGGCGACGAACTGCTTGGGGCCGTCCAGTTGGGTGACTGCAACAACCCCACCCACCCCCAACAACACGACCACCAGCGCAGCCACGAGCAGGATCCCTTTCAGCTTCGAACCGCCGGGAGCCGGTGCTGAGGCGTGTTGATGCGGAGTTTCGAAGGCGGACGTATCCAGATCCTCCTCGTCTTCACCGATAACCCCCTGCCCGGCGGGGGTCTGCCCCGTATTGCGCTGCCAGATCCGGTAGAGAGTCAGCAGGTCGGCGCTCATTTCAACATCGGCGGGGACCAGCCCGGTATGCAGGGTGATGGAATGGATGTTCATCCGCAGGGTGCGGACCAGTTCTTCCCAGAAGGCGATGATCTCGGGGCGCACGACAAATGCGTAGATCCGTTGGCCGATGGGCTGCCAGGCGTAGATGTATTCGCTGAGGTCATCGTCCAGTCGCCGGCTGAGCTCCCACTCGACCATATCCTCGAGGATGTCATCGTCCATGTCCTTGAGGTCGAGCAGCCAGCCGCTGCCCCAGGGCGGGGCCAGCATGATGCAGACCGGTTTGCCGGCTTCCAGCCAGTTGTCCTTGATCCGCTTCAGGGATTCCTTCAGCAGCGCCTGAAGCTCGGGATGGCCGGTGGAAACGGGATTGGAGACACCGGAGCGGGACTTCGCCCGCTCCACATAGCCCAACCCCTCATCCCACTCTTCCAGGATCAGGTTCTGGTCATCCCAACGCAAACGGTATGGAGGAACCCCTGCCATACGCCCTTCCCCGTTGGTTCCAAGCTACTGAACCGATTACTGCCTGTTTCAATCCAGATGACTCGATGCAGTTGAAACCCGACACTGAACTGTCGGGCCAAACAACCCATGCGCTACGATTCAACCCTCAAACTGGATCGAAAACGCCACTACTCTTTTTCACTCCACGACAGGTCGTCGTTTTCCACGAACCCCGGATTATCAATCGGCCCCACATGAAAAACCTTCTCCAGGAAGCCGCGAGGCGGAAGATCGAACTCCTTGCCGAACGGCGGCTCGATGGTCACGCCAACTGTGTCGACTGAACTGACCATGTACTGCTCGCTGACGTTGACCTTGGCGAGCATTTCCTGTGTCTCCGGCCATTCGGTCCACATCCGGATCAGGCTGTCATAGGTGGTATGGAACAGCAGATCTTTGATTACCGCTGGATCATCGTACTGGGATACGCTGTCCACCGGCAGGGTGCGCTCTGTTTCCGCTTCGATCAGCACTTCCTTGCCCGGCGTCATCATGCCCAGCTCGTTCATGAAGTAATCGCTCTGCAACTCAAGCTGGCGCTCAAAGAGAGTGGTGTCCTGCTTCATGGCTTCGTCGAGTTTGCCGCGCGCCAGACGGGCCAGCTTGTTGATCAACAGGTTGACCATCAGCTCGCCTTCCAGCGGGTTTTCCGGTTCGCCGCGACGGACCACGTTATACTCGACCTCACCCATCAGCTTGAGGCGGGCGTTGAGGTTCGTTACGAACGACTCACCGCTGATCGGGTCGGTGGTGATCTCAGCCAGCGGCAGCGTCAACAGGTACTCGGTCGAAGGCACGATCAGTGTGTCGTAGGGAATCTCATGAATCTGGATTTTCCCGCGCGACCAGATGTTCCAGTATATATCTTCGTCGCCCTTGCCGCGCCATTCCGCCTTGATGGAGTCTTCGCTGCCCATGGCGAGTTGAGACGGCGGCATGACATCGGCGAACATTTCTTTGGGAATCAGGCTCAGTACGATCGAATCCGAACTGACCCGGTTCATCTCCAGCTTGCTGATGTGGAACCGGTCCATGAAGCCGACCAGAAAGGAGTCATACTTGGAGTCGAAGAAGGTCAGCGTTTCGACTTCAAACGAGGGCCGCTTCACCAAGATGGAATCGTTCTGCATGAACTGGACGAGCGTATCGAGATTCTCCGTGTAGCGCTGATGTGTGTCGTGGTAGCGCTGCACCATGTAATTCACATTCCGCATCCGCTCCCGGGCCTCCTCGGTGAGCTGATCCTGACGTGTCCAGAGCTGCTTGGGATACAACACCGACGCCAGCACAAACGCAATCAGCACCAGGACGAGAAGCTTCAGAATCCAGCTGCCCTTGGGTGTCATCGACGTAATCGGCTTTTTTGAAGCCATCTTACTCCTCCGAGCCACTAACCCGAACCAGGGGTTTGATCTCCGTGAACCGCTTTTCGCCGATGCCCTTGACCAGGAGGAGATCCTCCACGGTCTTGAAGGGGCCATGTTCCTCACGAAAAGCGACGATACGTTGCGCGAGCACCGGACCGATGCCCGGCAACGTCTGGAACTGTTCCACTCCCGCCCTGTTCATCAACACGACAGGCGCAACCATACTCCGGCCGCCCCCCTGTCCATCCAATTCGCCGGAGTCGCGGGAGTTTGCTCCGGCGGTAAGATAAGAAAAAGAATCAGTGTTTTGCGCCCTCGCAGAGAAGCCGTCATCAACTTTTTCCGAATTCCCCGCCCTTCCGAGTCTAGAGGGCGTTTGTTCGGGAATCATGGCGGGCTCCACCGGAGCCGCTCCGGAGAGGATCACCTCCGGCTCATCCTGTCGAGAGCGCTCCTCCAGCAGCAACCAGCCACCGCCCAGCAGCAGCAACGTCGCCAACGTCAGCAGAGCCCGCCTTTCCGTTTTCGAAAAAGCAAACCGGATGGACGTTCCGCTTTTGTTCCCGGAAATCTGCCCCATTCGCCCGATTCAACCAGTCAATACCACTCTATCCGAAAAATGCGTCTCTTACTTTCTTGAAGAAGCCCTTGTCCTTCTCAGACGGCGGCTGAAGATTCTCCGCGTCCCTCAGGTCTTCGAAAATCTCGCGTTCTTCCGGACTGATCCTTTTGGGAATATATACATCAATCCGCACAAGCTGATCTCCGTGAGTATTGCTGTTCAGCCTGCCCAGCCCTTTGCCCCGCAGCCGCATCACCTTGCCCGGCTGAATCCCGGCGGGGATCTCCAGCATCACTTTGCTCATCAGGGTCGGCACTTCAATCTCCGCGCCCAGCACCGCCTGGGGTATGCTGATCCGCTGCTGGTACAGCACATCCTCGCCGTTGCGCTCGAACAGCGGGTGCTCTTCTTCCTTGATGACCACGATGAGGTTGCCGGCGATGCCGCCTCGCGGCGCCGCATGGCCCTCGCCGCGCAAGGTCAGATAGTGCCCCTCCTGAACGCCTGCGGGGATCTCCACCTGCACAGTGGCATCGGTACGGACCCGTCCTTCACCGGCGCAGTCCTCGCATTTGTCCTTGATGATGCTGCCGTCGCCGTTGCACGCGGGACACGTGGTCACGGTCACCATCTGGCCCAGCAGCGAACGAGTCATCTGCCGGACCTCGCCCGCGCCGTTGCAGGTGGTGCAGGTTTTCGAGCCGGAGCCCGGTTTCGCGCCCGAACCATCGCAGGTCTCGCAGGTATTGTACCGTGACACCCGCAGTTTCTTGGTCACGCCTTCGTTGATCTCTTCCAGGCTCAGCTTCATATTGACCTGCAGATCGCCGCCGCGGGGAGTACCACGTCCTCGCCTTCCGCCTCCTCCTCCGCCGAAGATGTCGCCGAACCCGAAGCCGCTCATGAAGGTCTGGAAGATCTCGAACGGGTCGATGTCCATAGTATAGGCGCCGCCAGCTCCCGCCGCGCCGCCGAGACCGGCCTTGCCGAAACGATCGTAGCGGGCTCGCTTGTCGGGATCCGACAGCACGGCATAGGCTTCGCCCAGCTTCTTGAACTTCTCTTCGGCGTCCGGATCCTCACTGTTGCGGTCCGGATGGTACTTCATGGCCATCTTGCGATAGGCCTTCTTGATGGTCTCGTCGTCGGCGTCCTTCTCGATGCCAAGCAGCTCGTAGTATTCAAAATCCGCCACAATCACTGTCCCTGTTTACGAGGCTTCCGCCGCGACCACGACCTTCGCCGCCCGCAGCAACTTCCCCCTCATTGTATAGCCCTTTTGATGGACCATCAGTACCGTGCCCGGCTCCGCCTCCGGCGAAGGCTGCTCCATCAGCGCCTCGTGCAGGTCCGGATCAAACGGTTCGCCCTTCGGGTCAACCGCTTCCACTCCACGGCGCTTCAAGGTCTCCAGCAGCTTCTTGTGGATCAGACTGACCCCCTGCAAGAAGGGCTTCATCTCGTCGGACTCTTTCGCGTTGGACAGTACCAGCTCGAAATCGTCCAGTACGGGGAGCAGGTCCTCCACCAGGCTCTCGGTGGCCATGGCGGTAATGCGTTCCAGCTCCTGGTTGCGACGGCGTTTGAAGTTCTCGAACTCCGCCGCGGCGCGCAGCATCTTGTCCTGCAGGGCGGCGTTCTCCTGCTGGAGCGCTTCCAGTTTCTCTTCCACCGACGCCAGCTCCACCGACGCTGCTCCCTCGCCGGGATTCTGCGGTTTCGCCTGCTCCTCTTTCCCCGGGTTCGGAGTATCGCTGTGACCGTTGCCGGAAACGTTCTCTTCCGCCGCTTCGGCCTCTTTCACCTTGATCTGTTTCTTCTTACCCACCTCTATCACCTTCCTACTGCTGTATGTGCTTGTGCTGCTTCGCTCTATGTGTTATCTCTGCTCTTGTTCCGCATCATCCCGGACAGGCATCTCCGGGCTACCTGTAAGTCGTTGATGCCTGGTTGTGTTTTTTCTGGATTCCTGCCTTCCAGACTGTCGCAGAATTCATGTTGTGTCAGTTCGTCAGCGTTGTTTGCGGAGAACGGACACCCTCCTCCCCGGAGAGGCATCTCCGGGTTACTCTGACGTTCTCGACGCCTGATCGTTCATTTCTGCTGCCGTATCATTCTCAGAACAAAAGACGATATCATTCCTGCGCAGTAAAACCGATGTCATTCCCGCGCAGGCGGGAATCCAGGCAAGACGCAAGAATATATGATGTATGCAATTCATAACCAGTGTTTCTTTCAGCGCTTGGTATTCATAGTCAACCGTTTATAGTATTTGAACATTCCTGGATTCCTGCTTTCGCAGGAATGACACTCGTTGGTCATTCTGATACAGTGTCGTCAGCCGGAATGACACTCGTTGGGCATTTTGATACAGTTCATTCCGCAGGAATGACAAAACAGAGTATTTCTGTCAAGCATCAGTATATGCGTTCAGTTCATTGACCGGCAAGGGTTCCGGTCCTACACTTTTTTCACTTTTTTCACTTTTTTCACTTTTTTCACTACACTCATTCCACCAGCCGTTTCCGGATCGCATCCGCGGCGAAGGTCACCACCGCCGACACCCGGGCGTAATCCATCCGTGTCGGGCCGATCACCCCCAGGCTGCCCTCGGCCTCGCCCACCCGGTACATGGTGGACACCAGGCTGCACCCGTACAGGCCTTCTTCCTCCAGCTCGCGGCCGATGGCGATCCGGACACGTTGCGCGGTATGCGACCCACGCTCGAGCAGGTGCGGGATCTCGCGCCGGTTCTCCAGCACGTCGAACACTTCGCGCATCCGTTTCAAATCCGAGAACTCGGGCAGATTCAGCAGATGCCGGGTCTCGCCGAAGTGCACCGCCTCCACATGATCGCTCTTGAGCAGGGTGTGCGCTACACTCGCGAAACGTTTGATCAGCCCACGGAGTTCTTCCGGCGCTCCCTGCAGTCGTTGTTCCATACTCCCGCTGATTTCAGAAAGTTTCAGCCCGCTAAGCCTCTGATTAACAAAGTCCGAAAACCGCTGGATGGTGTCATCCGATGTCTCCTGCGGAATGGACAGCAGCATGCTCTGCACCTGGCTGTCCTTCATGGTGAGCACCACCATGAGCTTGGCGCCCGCCAGGCGGGAGACGTCGATCTTGTGCAGCGCGGTCTTGTCCATCCGTGGCGCCAGCACCACAGAAATCATGGCGCTCAGCCGCGACAAGGCCACGCTGGTGCTTTCCAGCGCCTTGCCGATGCCGTGGATCTGAGCAGCCTCCACCGCCCGGTTGATCGCCTTCCGTTCCGCAGGCGTGAGACTGACCGAGCCCATCATGTGATCCACATAATAGCCATACCCGAAATCGGTGGGCGCGCCTCCCGCCGACGCATGCGGCCGTTGCAGCAGCCCCATGTCCTCCAGGTCCGCCATAACACTGCGGATGCTGGCCGGCGACAGGTTCAAATCCAGCAGTTGGGCCAGCTGCTTGGAGCTGATGGGTTGCGCGGACAGGACATACCCCTCCAGCAGCGTGCCGAAGATCGCGCGCTGACGGTCGGTAAGTTCAGGATATGCCTGTCGTTCGGTCATGCAATCATCCAGAATAGCCACAATCTTTGAAGGTAGGGGGCATGGGAGGACGTGTCAAGCAATGCGTTTCATCTCGACCCCACGCGGGGCGGCGATCAACGCGGCCAGCGCCCCCAGCACCGTCAACGCCAGCAGAGTCAGCACCGCACTGAACCCGTCCGGAGGCGGAATCAGGTCGCCGCCGCCCTGGAAATACGTCTGCACGGTCACCACCAGGCCGATGCCCACTCCGCCGCCGATAAAACCGGCCAGGCTCCCCAGCACGAGGAAGGGGAGCTGCACCTGCCAGGCTGCGCCGCCGATGATGGTCACCGCCCGCACCCAGTTCTCCACCGCTCTTGACGCCACCCGCACCGCCTGCAACGTGAACAGCAGCGATACCGCCGCGATGATCGACGCCACCAGCAGCAGCCGGTTCCGGATCGCCTGGATCACACTTTCCAGCCGCGCCAGCAGATCGCCCTCGAACACGACCTCTTCGATCCCCTCCAACCCGCCGATCTCCGCTGCTTCACGCTTCAAGACTTCATGGCTGATCCGTTCGGGGTCGTAGGTAACCCGGATGGAGGCGGGCAACGGGTTCTCCCCCAGCAGGTCAAACAACTCTCCGCCGTATTCTTCGGCGAACAGCTCCGCCGCGGTCTCTTTGTCCACGATGGTCACGCTGGTCACGCCCTCGCGCGTCTGGATCGCCTCCGCCAGGCTGTCCGCCTGCTCCTCTACTCCGGGCTGGAGGTAGGCCTCCAGTTCAAACAGCGAGAGCAGCCGTTCCTGAGCCCGGTCCAGGGTCTCGTCGGCAGCCAGGAACAGCGTCGCCAGGATGCCGAAGATCATGAAGGAGAACACGGTGAGCATGCCCATCATGCCGGAGCGTGCGAACGCGCCGATGCCTTCGCGCAAGTAGAAGAAAAAGCGTCTCATTCTACTTGCCTCCCCTGCCGGATTTCCAGGATGCGCACGGGCAATCCTTGCAGCAGTTCCGGTCGGTGTGTGGCGATCAGCAGGGTCGCGCCCTGTTCATGGATCGAGGCCAGCAGGTTCACGATCCCGCGCGCGGTTTCCATGTCGAGGTGACCGAAGGGCTCGTCGGCGATGATGGCGAAGGGTTGGGACACCAGGGCGCGTGCGATGGCGAGCCGGCGACGTTCCCCGTAGCTGAGGGTCGAGGCCTGGGAATCGATATGCGCGTAAAGGCCGACACGGTTGAGCACTCCCAGCGACGCCCGCTTGATCTGTTTGTGCGGCCAGCCGAGGACCTCGCCCACCAGCGCCACGTTGTGGTACACCGTCCGGTCCGGCAGCAGCGCCAGGTCCTGGTCCACCACGCCAAGCAGCCGGCGCACCCGGGTGAGTTTCCATGGCGAGAGGCCGTGCAGGCGGTACTTACCGACCATGATTTCGCCCTGGTCCGGCTTTTCGAGGCCATAGATGCAACGCAGCAGCGTGGATTTGCCCGCGCCGGCGTGCCCGACGATCGCCACCCACTCCCCTTTTTCCACCTGGAGAGTGATGTTCTCGATGCCGCGGCCGCGGTCAAAGCGCTTCTGCACCCCGATCAGTTGAATCATGCCGGTTTCGCCACGAAATGAACCCTGTCGCTCCGCTCTCCGCCCTGCTTGAACGTGTACCCGTCATATTTCGCCAGGCACTTGAACCCGGCCTGCTGCAACATCTCCACGATGTCGTTCACACGCCAGATCCGTTGCTGGTGATGCTCAAGGTACACCGTATTCTCGCCCTTGGGATAGATCTCGAAAGAGTTGTTCTGAATGCGTTCGGCCGGGTCGTACCAGGCGCGTCGTGAGACGACCACACCCTTCAGCCGTTCGGTCTGGTCCATGTTGCTGAAATGCGTCAGGGAGTTGGATTCAGTGCTGCAATCGACGATAAAAAGTCCCTCATCTCGCAGCGCCGGCCGGACCCGGCGGAAAAACTGCACCACATGCGCAGCGTCCAGCAGGTAATTCATGGAATCATAGAGACATAATACCAGATCCTGATCGTACTCCGGTAGTTTATCCCTCAGGTCGCCGACGTAGAATCGGGCCTGCCGGCCGTTGGGCAGATGCTTCGCCCTGGCCACGTCGATCATGCGCGGGTCGCCATCCACCCCCACCACATTGAGCCCCCACTCCGCCAGCTTCAGCGCCAATGTACCCGTGCCGCACGCCAGGTCCGTCACTTCGGACAGGTTCATCCGGAACAGCCGATGCAGGTTGACCGCGTACTTCGCCCAGGTATCGTAGTCCACGTGCTCCATCACGGCGTCGTAGTACAGCGCCAACTTGTCGTAGGGCTTGACTTCGACCGTGTGATCGACTTTCGGCTTTCTGGCTGAACGCATCAGGTTCATGGAAAACAGCTTTCCGGTGTTACCCCTCATCCGCCTCTCCGAAAGAGGTCAGGGAATCCCAAACAGGCGATCGGCGTTTTCAGTGGTGATCCGCGCGATGTCATTGAGAGTCATGTCGCGGATGGCGGCGTGGGCGGCGGCCACATAGGTAATATACGACGGTTCGTTGTCTCTCCCGCGCCGGGGCGTCGGGGCCATGAACGGGCTGTCTGTCTCCAGCAGCAACCGCTCCAGCGGAACCGCCGCCGCCACCTCTGGCCGGTCCGACCCGGGATAGGTCAGGTTCCCGGCGAAGGAGACATAGAAACCGCGCTCCACCACTTCCTGCGCCATGTTCCGGTCGCCGGCGAAACAATGGAACACGCCGCCCGGCCCGGTGAGGCCGTCATAAACTTCATCGTCGAGCACTTCCAGCAGTTTCGCCGAGGCTTTGCGGTCATGGATCACAACCGGCTTGTTCTTTTCTGTTGCGAGCTGGAGCTGCCGGCGGAACCACTCCTCCTGCACCTGCGGGTCGGCATGCTCCCGGTAGAAATCGAGCCCGATCTCCCCCAGCACCACACAGCGCGGGTGGTCCAGCAGCTCGGCGACGCCGGCCAGGGTGATCTCGGAACCGCTGTGGGCGTCGTTGGGATGGATCCCAGCGCCGAACCAGACGTTGGAATAGGTCTCGGCATGCTGAGCCGCCTGGCGCGAGGTCTGCAAGTCCGTGCCCAGGTCGATCATGGCGTCCACGCCGGTCGCTTTCGCCCGCCGGACGACATCGCCGACCTGCCCCCGATAGGTGGACCAGCTCAAATGCACATGCGTATCGACAATGCGTTCCATCCCGCCTCCGTTTCGAGATTGCAAGATACGTCTCTCGGAGGAGCGATGCTACCTGCGCAGAATCATGGGGTGAGCGATCTGTACGGAGTGGTGGAGAGCCAAAGTGTCAAGAAATTGTAACAAAACAGGTCATCTTTGTGTCTATTAAGTACAGTGGTTCTTGAAAATCAATGTTGATTGAACCAGGCGTTGTCGTGCCTGCGCAGCAGCCTGTCCCAGAATGCGAGAGGAATCTCATTCCAGCGAAGGCTGGAATCCAGGCAAGGTGCAAGAAAATATAATGTTAGCAATTCAGCACCAGAGCAGCATTCCTCTTTCGGTTTTCATAGCTAACATGTTGTAGCATATTAACATGACTGGATTCCAGCCTTCGCTGGAATGAGAGCGGTTTTTATTGTGATACAGTCTGGCAGGCAGGAACCGGAACGAAGTGTAGCTTGCGGTGTCCCGTAGTGTGGGACAGCCGTGAATCCAGAATGTCAACATAATTTACTGAATCCCTGATCAAGTCCGGGATGACAACAAACAGCAAAGACTTTTAAGAACTGTTATACAGTGGTTGAGCCGGCGAACCATCTGCCTGTCATCATGCAACGGGAGGACGTTCCATGGATATTGCCAGAGTCTTGCAGAAACGCGGGTTCGCGATTCAGCCAACGCGTTACAAGGGACGAGACGGCGTGATGCAATTGACCAAGAGCAACACCAGCATCGAGGAGCTGCGCCGCATGGGGTTCCGGGTGTGCCAATCGCCTGAGAACGAGAAGTTATTGCTGTATTATCGAGGTCGTTTCTGTGGGATTGTGGTATGAGCCCTGTCAGCTCATAAATTCCCTTTCACAAAGCTCCGCGTAGATCGCGCTTTCCCTCAGCAGATCCTCATGCGCGCCATCCGCCACCAACCGCCCCTTTTCAAACACCAGGATGCGTTTCGCCCCGGCGATGCTGGACAGCCGGTGAGTCGCCAGCAGCACGGTTCGCCCTTTCCCGATCACCTCCAGCGATTGCAGGATCTCTTCGGCCACGTCTGAGTCGAGGGCCGAGGTGGGTTCGTCAAGCAGCAGAATTGGCGGATCCTTCAGCAGCGCGCGGGCGATGCTGATCCGTTGCCGCTGCCCTCCGCTCAACCGGTCGCCCAGGTCTCCCAGGTTGGTGTCGTAGCCCTGCGGAAGCTCGAGAATGAAGTCCTCCGCCTGCGCCGCACGTGCGGCGGCTTCGATGCGTTCTCGCGGCACACTGGGATCGTTGTAACTGATGTTCGCCGCCACGGTATCATTGAACAGGGTGATCTCCTGCGTGACGATGCCGAACTGGCTGCGCAGCGAACAGAGATCACATCGTTTAAGATCCATCCCGTCGAAGGAAATCCGGCCCTCGGTGGGATCGTAAAACCTCGGCAGCAGGTTCAGCAGAGTGCTCTTGCCCGACCCGGAGCGTCCCACCAGCACCACTCGTTCGCCGGGGGTAATCGTCACGGCCAGATCACGCACCGCCGGCTCCCGGTCAGCGGCGTAATTCAAGCTGACGTTTTCCAGTCGGATTTCTCGGTCGAAACGTTTCACATTCACCGCATCGGGCGCCTGTTCGATCTGGTGCTGCTCGTCCATCAGGTCGAACACCCTCTGCGCCGCGCCCTCGGCCACCTTCAGGTTGCCCTGCACGTTGCTCAGGCTGACAATCGGGTTGAGCATCCCCATCAGCAGCAGCAGGAAGCGGACGAAATCATCGGGCGAGATCCACTCCCCGCCGAGCGCGCGTCCGCCGGCGATCAGCAGGATCCCCGCCACGACCACGATGCCCACCACTTCATTGAGCGGACTGATGATGCGGCGTAGCCGCTCCTTTCGGATCGCCTGCTGAAAGTGGTTGGTAGTGGCTTCGGTGAACTTTTCGCGTTCGTACGGCTGGCCGCCGTAGGCCTGTATAATGCGGATGCCGTAGAGCGCGTCGTTCAGGCGCGAAGTCACCACCGACAGGCGCTCCTGGGTGCGTTTGGATTTGCGTTTCAGGCTGAGTCCGGCCAGGGTGACCACGCCGCTGGTGAGGGGCGCGATCAGCAGCGCGGCCAGGGTCATCTGCCAGGAGATCGCCAGGAGCAACAGGAGGAACAGGATGGCGGTGATGGGGTCACGGATGAGCTTGCTGAAGCTGTCCGCCAGGCCGGCGTTGAGCTGGTTGATGTCATTGACCGCCGCCGAGACCAGATCGCCGCTCCTGCGCCTGTGAAAGAACGCCAGATCCTGCTGGAGCAGGCGCTGGTAGAGGTCGTCGCGCATCTGCTTGGCGACACGCTGCTCCACCGACGCCGACAGCAGCGTCTGAATGTATAACGCGATGTTCTTCAACAAGAAAGCGGCGACGACAAACAGGATGGCGCGCCGGAGGGTGGCCGCGGGCGTGTCGGCCGCCAGCAGCGAGGCGCTCAGGTGTTTGAGTACGGCGATGAGGTTGTGCGGCCCGATCGGCCCTTCGGGCATGGGCGGCACGATGAGCTGTTCACGCAGCAGCGCCTGCACGAAATCCGCCGCCAGCCAGTAGCTGAGGCCGCTGAACGTCACAAACAGCAGGCTGGCCAGCACACTGCCGCCGATGCGCAGGAAATGGGGATGCAGGTAGCGCAGGTATCGCGTCAGAAAGCTCATGGCGTGAATATACGAACAGCGGCCCCGGATAACAGGGCGGCGCACCGACAGAGTCACAACCTGAACAACGTTTCACTTCCTCGCACTGTCTCCTTCCGGCTCTAAGAGGCCTGTCACGTCACACCGGAGCTGTCCGGAAAACACGACATTGTTGGCATCCTTGACACGTAGACGAACGCCGTAACGAAGATCCCGACCCTCCCATGCGCATTACAAAGCTCGAAAACGTCAATCCCGGCGAGATCCTGGGCAAATCCCTTTTCAACCGGAAGGGCGAGTTGCTGTTGGCCTCCGGGTATGCGCTGACGCCGGAAATGATCGAGAAGGTGCGCGCGTCCGGTTTTCATCACGTCTATATCATGGACGAAGCGACGAAGGACATCTCGCCCGAGGATGTGATCAGCGATACTGTCCGCCAGGCCGCCAATCAGAAGCTGGCGGAGACCTTTGAAGGGGTGCAGAACAACCTGGCGTTCGAGAAATTCGCCCCGGAAGAGATCAAACGTCGCCTGGAGGAGGACGCCAACCTGCGCTCCATGGTGAAAATGCCGGGCATCCGAAAGCAGGTAAGCGATATTCTGGAAGAGATCATTGATAATCAAATTTCGATGTTCACATCGTTGCCGATGAAATCCGATGACGGCCACGCGATGGAACACGCCACCGATGTGACCCTGTTGAGCCTGCTGCTGGCGCGGGAGTTCAACCTGGATCATCGCGAGTTGCGCGCCCTGGGGACCGCGGCCATGCTGCACGATATCGGCAAAATGGCGTTTCCCGCTTTGGTAGCGAAGAAACCCGACGAACTCACCCGTGACGAAAAGATGATGCTGCGCGAGCACCCGGTCTACTCCATGTTGATATTGCAGGGGAGCGAACCGACGGCATTCGTGGAGCAGGCGGTGGTGATGCAGCATCACGAGCAGCACAATGGTCGTGGCTATCCGAAAAGGATGAAGGGATTTGACCGTCCCCCGAAGAAAGACCGCGGGAAGGATGTGGGCTTTATTCACCGTCATGCGGAAATCCTGGCCGTCGCCAATGTCTATGACAACCTGATTTCGGGCCACCACGACGGGAAGACCTATTCTCCCAGCGAAGCAATAGTACTCATTGTCAACCAGCAGGCGGGCTCCTGGAATCCTTATGTTGTGAAAGCCCTCAGTCATGTGGTCCAGTGTTTCCCGGTGGGCGCGACGGTGAAAATCGTTCGAACCGCCTCCCATTCCTGGGTCAATTACACCGGCGTCATCGCCAGGGTCAACATGCAGGATCAGAACCGCTCCGCCCTGGTATTGTTGAAAAACGCCGTCGGCGCGGACATCACCCCGAAACTGGTTGATTTGCAGGAAGAAAAACACGCCACCCTCGAGATGCTGTAAGGAGAAGAAGATGGTTGCCGGCATGCCATTTCATCGTCAAAGCACATTGATTGTTTTTTTCCTTCTGCTGGTCCTTTCCGTATGGATCGGCTGCTCGTCGCAACAGGCCAAATCGGACGCCGACAGCTCCATGGTCGAGAATGACCTGAAAACTCTGGCCGACATGATGTCCGGCGTGTATAGCTCCGCCGAACAGGCGGAAGTCGATCCCGACAATTTTCATGACATCCGGCTGGTGATGCTGCCGATCTGGACGACCCGCTCCAACGGCTACTGGCTGTATGTCGAGCAGGCGCTGGCCGAACGCGTGGATGTCCCTTACCGGCAACGGGTGTATCACGTGTATGCCCGTGAGGATGGTGCGCTGATCAGCGAGGTTTTCGAACTTCCCGGCGACCCGATGCGTTTCGCCGGCGCACGGCGTGATCTGTCACGGCTCAGCGGCCTGACGCCCGATTCGCTGGTATTGCGCGAAGGATGCGCGATTGTCCTGCACAAACAGGATGACGGCTCCTTCGTGGGCGGTACCGCAGGGACCGGTTGCGTAAGCCGACTCCCCGGCGCGTCTTACGCCACTTCCGAGGTGACCATCACAGACTCCATGCTGGTCTCCTGGGATCGCGGCTACAACGATGAAGGTGAGCAGGTGTGGGGCGCGGTAACCGGCGGTTACCGGTTCGAGAAGCTGGCGGAATAGAACCCAACTCCCTTTGCTTATAGTTGCAGCCTCTTGTTTTTATTGCAACAAGAGGCTTTCCTCTTCTATCAGAATGCTTGCAGTGGTTCGGCTTTGTCCGTAGTTTAAAGAAACAACCCCAAGATTCCAGGATACACCATGCACCGATTCGCAACACGGTTTACCAGCGCACTACTGCTTTGCTTGTTCCTCGGTTTTCCCGCAGCCGCCCAGGTGACGGAGTCGGGATCGCTGCGGAGTTTCATCCTGGGCGACGAGCCCAACGCCGCTTATGACAACTGGTTCAGCCGTACTGTGGAGGGCCTTGCGGTGGAGGGCGGCTACAACCACCACATTCCGGAAGAACTGGATCCGCAGACGGAAGGCTTCGGAAACTTCGTCTTCATCGAGGAAGAAGACGCGGCCGCCCAGGAGACCCTGTGGCGTCAGCTCTTCACCTATCTCTGGCAGGACGAGCCGGAATCCGCCGAGGATCTCATTGACCAGAACGACCTGCCTTACGAAGTGGTCTATTTCACGGATAGTGAAACCGGCAACACCTACCGTATGCTGCGCGAAATGCTGGATTCGACCTATGTGGACACCGGCTTTTTCGAGGGCGATTTCGACGATGTGGTGGGCGGCTTCAATCACGGCTGGGGGCTGTACATCATCCATCCCGACGCCGACTTCCCGGGCGTTCATATCCAGGCGTGTCATGTTAATGACGACTACATTACTGTACCGTACGCAGTGGAGACCTTCCTTAGCGGCGATTTCGGCGCACTGGCGCTCTGGGGAACCGGACGGGAAGTGATGTCCGTGGAGGGCGAAGACTACAATAACGGCCGCTCGCTGTCCGACCCGTCGCGTAATGGCAATCTGCCCTTCCAGTGGTTCACCGAATTCTTCATCGACACCACCCGCAGCCAGGATATGCTTGATTTCACGGTGCAGGTACACAGCTACGACACCGAATCTCACCAGGGCGAACCGACCCTGCAGGTAAGCGGGGGTAATGCCGACGGCTACCCGAACCGTCCCACCCGGGACCGCTCGTTCGAGGGGTACGATTGGGTCAACAATTGCCCTTCGGTGGTCGTACCGGCCGATTACGCCGCCGAGGGACAGCCGCAAGTAGAAGTGCAGGAGATGTTTTCCGTCTGGCGCGGTTGGGGATTGACCCATCTCGAATCCGGTGAATCCATTTCCACCGATTGCCCGTTGCCGGGTTACCCTCAAAGCCCTCAGATGCACTCCAGCGCCGAGGAGGTCAATCGGTACGAGTCCTTCGACCGTTGGCTCCATTTCGAACTGGACGAGCTGCCCTGGGCCATTGAAGATGCCGGTTTGACAGAGCTCGATTTCTACGCCGGAACCTCGCCGCCTACCGAGGAGAACTGGGACGCCTTCCTCCTCTACTTCGAGGAGACCATCAACGGGCTGATTGCAAGCATCCATGAGATGTATGACTACACGGATCTGGTTTCTCCATCCCCTCCGGAAGGCCCATTTATTCATTATGCGGGCGACACGTTCATGGAACTCGGCTGGGATCACATCTCCACCGACCCCTATTTCGCCACGTACGAGATCTACTACGACACGACCGAGACCATCGGCCTGGACGCTGAAGTCTGGTCCTCAGAGGATGAACCGAACCTGTCCGGTCAGAACATCCAGTTCGCGCGGATTGCGGGGCTGGAAACCGGGCTGGAATACGGTTTCCGCCTGCGCGGGGTCGACATGAGCGGCAACGCAAGCCTGTTGACGGATGACACGGCATGGGAAGTCGCCGAAGAGGGCGATACAGCGCCGTTGGCATTTGACCTGTTTGGACCGGGCGCGGAGGACACCTGCCGCACACTGGATACAACCCTGGTCTGGTATCGCACCACCGATCTGGATCTGTACGATATTCCCCACTACGATGTCTGGATGGACACTCTGGCCGACCTGTCCACCCGCTGGCAGATCGAGGATGCCGACAGCATCAGCGATACGACGTTCACGGTTGAGAACCTGACCAATCTGACCACCTATTACTGGACGGTGCGCGCCACCGACCGGAACACTGCGGGGACCTGGGCCAATGACACCCTTGCTTTCGTGACATTTCATCCTATCCCGCCGGCGCCGTTTACCCAGGCATACCCACGCGCCCGTGAAACCCTGTGGGGAGTAACTGAAGTCGACCTCCGCTGGTATCGAAGCGAAGACCCTGACGAACTGACGTACAAAGCCTTCATCGCCACCGACGACGCTTTCACGCAAAATGTGGATTCCCTGGCCACCGAGGACACGGTTTTCACGGTAGACAACCTTATTGCCGGCGAAACCTATTACTGGAGAGTAATGGTGACCGACCTGGTCGACACCGTCTGGACAGACACCTGGCGCTTCTATGTAGAAGAGATCTTCGCCGCGCCCGCGTTCCAGCTCGAGACTCCCCAGGATGGTGCATCGATTGACGATGACACGGTTACCGTGTCCTGGTCAACTCCTGAACAGGATTTCCTGCCGCCTGGTTTTCTACTGGGCGATCTGGATGAATCTCCGGCTGGCGACGACACCTACGCCGATCTGCCAAAGGGCAGCGAGTTGGCATTTGGCAGCGGCGAGGATGAGCTGGATGAATTCGGCGGTCCGGACAACTACGGTCATGTCTGGATCGACAACGGCGCACCCGGGGGCGCACCTTTCGACTGGATCGACATCCGGGAGATTGGGACGCTCTCCGGGGCAAGCGATGTGGACGACGGCTCCGCAGCAGCTCCCCTGCCTTTCCCGTTTCCCTATTTCGGAGAGGTGTACGATACCGTCCATATCGGCTCCAACGGCAACATGAACTTCCTCAGCCCGGGCGATGGCGACTGGAGCAACAGCGGCATTCCCAATGGTGACGGGCCCGCGGCGATGATTGCTCCCTTCTGGGCCGACCTCAGCCCGAACGCTCGCGGCGATATCTTCTATTACGGCGACTCAACGAAATTCGTGGTCTCCTGGCTGAATATCCGGCAATACAGCCACGGGGACTGGGACTATTATTTCCAGGCCGTCCTGTACCCGAGCGGCCGGATCAAGTTCCAATACCTTGAGATGGACGGGAATGTTGAAATCGCCTGCATCGGCATCGAGAACGGCGACCAGGACGACGGCCTGCAGGTCGTGCACAACGCCGCCTACCTGGAAGATCGCAACGTCATCCTGTTCACTCCAGACGATTACCTGTACACGGTGCAATGGTCGACTTCACCGATTTTCGACATCCGCTGGGAAGGCTACTCCCAGACGGATACCCTGGCCATCACCGAGGCGGAGGTAGTGAATTTCCTGTCGGCGCATGGCATGCAGGATTTGCTGGCGGAATTGCCCGACGACATCACCCTGTACTGGCGCACCCAGACCCAGAACTTATACAGCCGCGCTTCCTGGGCGACACCGGGCGAGGAGGGCAGGTCTTTCAACATCTACATCGAAGAGCCGCCTTCCGGCTTCGACTTGGCGCTGCCATTGAACGAGGATACTGTTGCTGTAGACACGATCACGGTTGCGTGGCATCCCTCATTTGAACCGGACCCTGACGACTCCATCCTCTACGAGGTGCACTGGTCAACCAACTCGGCGTTCTTCCCGAGCAGCGAGGCGACCACTTCAGATACGTTCCTGGTGCTGACCGATATGACGGCTTCTTTATCACATGCTGCTCCTGCCGGCAATGGCCACCTTCGCAAGGAGATACCCAGTCACCACAGGCCGACTGAGTTTTCTCCCGGTACGATGCACCGTACCAACCCTGCGGTTCGAGATGCGAACATGTCCGCACTTTCGTCCCCGCGGTCCTCACTAGCTTCTCAACGGCCTGCCCTCTCATCCCCGCCATCCGCCCTCTCATCCCCGCCATCCGCCCTCTCATCCCCGCGCAGGCGGGGATCCAGGCAAGGCGCAATGCTTGTCAACAGCAGCAATTCATCAACTCCCGAAGGCAACCGGCGCGTTCGCACTGCACACCCGACACGGGGCGGCACAGATGACCTGGACGAGCTCCCCGACGATTCCCGTATCTACTGGCGGGTGAAGGCCATGGATTTCCAGGGCCATGAGGTCTGGTCCAACCAGGGCACTGACGGCTGGTGGTTTTACGTACAGGTCCCCGAACCTCCGCCGCCGTTTGAGCTGGCCGAACCGCCGCATCATACCACCCTGGATTACGAAGCCATCACCCCGGTGACACTGGGCTGGGAGGACGCTTCCGATCCAGACCCGGGCGACACCACACGGTACGATGTGTACCTCATCTGCACCTTTGATGATACGGTGGATACGCTGAGCTATTTCCAGCAGCCCGATGCGACGCTGGATGTGAACATTCCGGACAGCGTGGGCGTCGAATACTGGGACGATATGAGCTCCGTCCTCTGGTGGGTGCTGGCCACGTCCGACGGCGACACGACCCGTTGTGAACAGGACTTCGCCATCCTGCTCGAACCGCATGTCGGCGTTCCGGAAAACCCGTTTGCCGGATTGCCTGAGGCATACAGCATCGCGGCGCTGTATCCGAACCCGTTCAACCCGACCACGACCGTGGTGATCGGTCTGCCGGAGGCCGCTCCATTGAAGGTGGAGGTCTTCAATATCCTGGGCGAACGGGTGGAGACGGTGGTCAACAGCGATCTGTCCGCCGGGTATCATTCCCTGCGGCTGGAGGCGTCGCAGTGGGCGTCGGGGCTCTACTTCATCCGCGCCCAGTCGCCGGGGAACCTGAACCAGGTGAGGAAAATGATGCTGGTGAGGTAGTGTGACGAAGTAAAGAAAGTAAAGAAAGTAAAGAAAGTAAAGAAAGTGAAAAAAGTGAAAAAAGTGAAAAAAGTAAACAGACCGGCTTCACAGCATAGTAGGATAATAGGATGTCAAGGATAAAAAACATAAACAAACATTAAAAGAATAAACTAATATAGCAATTCTCGAATGAAATGTCCCATGATGTCATTCCTGCGAAAGCAGGAATCCAGAATAAACAAGTGCTTAAGAATCTTAGTATGTTCGATTCTTTGCAAGAACCACTCTAAAATATAAATGCTAAAACAGGAATACACCTTCTTTAGCTATAATCACTATAATTTTAATTCTTAATTTTTAATTCTTAATTACATTGAAATCCTAAGCATCCTGAAAATCCTGTTAAGAATACCTACTCCGCTTTCTTCACCGCATGGATCATCTTATGATCATCCAGGTTCTCGATCCGTTTTACCCGTTTGCCCTCGATCAGGGGCGGAAAATACCACGCATAGTCGATCCGCCCCCCTTTGGTCCGGAGAATCAGGCAGTCCGGCTTGGTGATCTGGTACTGAAACTCAGAATCCTCCGGGTTGGCGTAAGCGTGGATCACTTTGATCTTTTCGTCAAACCAGGATTTCCCTTTTCCGGAGTGGATACGGATGGCCATGCTCTTGGGCAGGGTGCCGTTCAACCGCATCACCAACGCTTCCTTCTTTTCCTGGGCGTCGCCGAACCCGATATAGACCAGGTGATAGAGGTCCACACCCGTCAACACCACTTCCTGCTGCGTGGTGTTGCGTATCTGCACCCACTCATCGTTGAGGATGTCGTTGGGCGTCCATTTGTTCAGCCAGGCCTTTTTCTTGCGCGGCTGAACCATGGCGGCGTCGACGATCAATGAAGGCATATGTCCCGCAAACGTTCAGGTCGTTGAACCACTCCCTGAGAAAATAACAACCTGTTAATCAAAACCAAACAAACTGTACAAAGAAATTGACTCTTCTGAAGTCACTGAAAACAAAGAACCCGCCAGGATACAACAATGACAGTACCCCGGCGGGTGTACAATATCTAAAATCTTAAATAACAGTTCTTTCTACTCGACCAGCGAGACCGCCAGCAAGGTAGACAACGCCAACCGCTCGGCTCCGTCCGACCGTCCGGCGAGAGCCACCGGAGCCATACCTCCGACCATGACCACCCCGGCTTGCGCTCCGCATAGTGTGGCGGCGGCCTGGTAAATGCTGCGCGACACAGTCAGGTTCGGGCCGACAATCCCATCTGCGCGGCCGGGAACCTCGCCCGCCGCTTTCTTCTTCTCCGCCGCCACACGGCTCACCGCCAGGTCCATGGAGATGGGGCCCTCAACATACGCATCCAGATCGGTGATCCGTTCGGCGACTTCCGCCGCGGCCATGGTGGTGGGCATGCCCGGATTCTTCACCTCAACGGCGGACAGCAATCCCACGCGGGGTTTCTCCAGCCCGGTCTTCAACAGGGTTGTCACCAGTTGCCGGGTGATGGTTTCGAGCTGGTCGACATCCGGTTCAGGCCGAACCGCCATGTCCGCCACCCACAGCAGTTTTTCTCGTCCCGGAAAGGCCATCGCGGCGATCCCGCAGGCGTCACGCCCACTCCCGAAAAAGTTTTTTGGCGATTTCCGCAGCAGTTCGTAGTTGCGCAGCATGGCGTCGGCGCCGAAACATAACGCGTCCAGTCCGCCGGCTTCTACGGACTCGATCACGGTGGAGACTCTCGATTCGCGGTCCACCGCATCGGCCATGATGAACTCGCCGACATTGAAGTTGGACCGCGCCAGGGCGTTGCGCAACAGCTCCTCGTTGCCGTACACCACCGGCAACAACCAGCCCTCCTTGAGCGGGCCCTTCAGCGCGCCGATGACCGGGAAATCCCCGGCGCTGATGAAAAAGCCCACGCGATAGGGCCGGCCGCGTTTCGCCACGCGCTGTTTGACCTCTTCCTGCAACGGTTGAAACAGTTCATTCAGCATTAGACGTCCTCCCCGCTGCTGGTTTCCGACAGGGGCGGCAGCGGCTGGAAGCCGCGCTGCTTGTAGTCCGACAGGCACACCGCCAGGGCGATGGACGCCATCTTATTCAGCATGCTGTCGGAGCGAGAAACGAGGCTGATGGGGACTTTCGCACCCGCGATCACCCCCATGAACACCGCGCCGCCGAACTGAATCAGCGTCTTCGCCGTGATGTTCACCTCCTCGATGGTGTGCCCGATCAGGATGTCGGCCTGCCCCGCTACGGAAGACGTCAGTTTCATCCCTAACAGGCTGGGATCGGTGACGACCAGGTCGAAAGGCAACGGTCCATCCGCCTCCAGGAATTGCGCCCAGTGCTTGCTCAGGTCGGCGACCAGGTCACGCGCCTGCACCGTCTCCGGTACGGAATCGCGCACCGTCTCGTTCGGTGCGATCACCGCCACGTGGGGCTTTACGATGCCCATGGCACGCATCACGTTGACCGCGTTGGCAGTGATGGTCAGCTTCTGCTCGTGGGTGGGAGCGATCAACGTGCCGCCGTCGGTGATGTTCAGCAACTTGCCGTACTTGGGGATGGACAACACGGCGCTGTGGCTGACCAGCTCACGGTCGCGCAGGCCGTAGTCATGTTTCAGCAGCGTCTTCAGCAGGATGGATGTCTTCAGGAAGCCTTTCATGACGACATCCGCTTCGCCCGCACCGGCCAGTTCGGCGGTCTTGATCGCAGCTTCCTGTTCGTCCGCGACCCCGATCAACTCGAAGGTGTCGCGCGGCACTTCCGCCGTGTCCAGCGCCTCGTAGACCCTATCCGGATAGCCGACCAGGATGGCGTCGCTGATGCCGTCCTTCTTGCACTCATACATGGCCGCGAGGACATCGTCCTCTTCTGCGGCGGCGACCACGACCCTGGCGAGGCCGCCGGCGTGCTCGATCTCCCGCGCCCGCGCGATTACATCCTCATGTGACCGCAATGGAGACTTCAAAAAGGGTAGCTCACTCATAAACCGTCCCTGTTAACCCGCTCCCGGGCGGCGACGCGCGCCGTTGCGACACCAACAAGCCGCCCCACGTTTCCCCATCAAACACTCAGCTTGCAAGATAAAACAAAGCCCGGAAAGAAAAAACGCAGGGGAGCGCTCCGCCTTCTCCGGGTCCAAAGATCCTTTTTCACTGGTTTTGAGACGTTTTTATCTTAGCAAAACCAGCTTCTCCACTCGTTGCAGGTTGACACTCTGCGCCTGGATTCGGGCGAAATAGACGCCGGATGCGAGGGTTGCCGGAGCGCGCCAACTCAGCCGGTGCTCGCCGGCGGTCATCCGACCCGGATGCAAATCGGCCACCAGGCGGCCCAGCCGGTCGTAGATCCGGATTCGAAGGTCGGTACTCATAGGAGTTCTAACCGTCCACTGCACCGAAGGGTTGAATGGATTGGGCCAGGCGGGTTCTATGGTAAACTGGTCGGGCAGTCCCGCCTCCTCAGCGCTCACCGAGTGGACGTACATCGTCACCGGCACCGTAACCACATCGTCCGTTCCGGGTCTGGCAATATCCAGGTTCAGGTAATGATACCCCTGTGCGAGGCCGGATGGGTTGAAGTACAGCGACAGGGTATCGTTCCCGCCGGTTTCCAGGCTGCCGAACGTGGGCGCTGCGTCAGCGTAATTGACCGCCGAGGCCAGGGTGAACAGCGACAGCTCGCCGAAGGTCTGCCCGGCGTCGATCTCCACCAGCGGAAACACCCAGTAGTTTTCAAACCCTTCGATCTCCGAGGAGCAATCCGCCCCGACAATCACCCGTCCCGGCTCGAAATCCCCCATCTCCACGATCTCTTCCGACTCACCGGTATCCAGATCGATCCGGTGAATACGCGGTACGCCTCCCACCGCAGTGGTGGCGTAGAGTGGCTTGCCGGCGGGATCGTAGGGGAACCACGCCAGCGCCTGGATGTTGAGGCTGTGTTCGAGATCCCACTGGACGACCCCGTCACGGTCCACCGCCCTGATGTTTTCGCTGCCGCTGGCGCACCAGAACCAATCGTGTTGCGGATCGTAGGCCAGCCCCCGGTTGGCGTCATGCGGCCCCGGGATGGAGTCGGTCACCTCGCCGTCGGCGGTGAACCCCACAATCCAGTCATACTCGCTCCCGAAGAGGATCTCCCCATCCGAAGCCAGGTCGTAGAAACCGTAGAATGATGAGGTAGGCTGATCGGACTGGCCGATCAGATCGCCCGCCGCGTTGAAGTAATAGATCTTGTTCGGGTTGTCATTGCTGTTGCCGCCCGCCACGGCGATCATGCCGTCCACCACCGCCGCTCCCCGCAGGCGCGGATCGCCGGTCGCCTCCAGCACATCCACCTCTTCTTCCAGCGTCCACGGGGTCGGTGGAGTCATGCCCTCTTCACGCCATTGCAGCGCCCAGGCCATCTCGCCCTCCCCGTCGTTCTGGATGAACAGCAGGGTATCGAGCTGGTCGGTATCATTGATCTCGAAACTGATCTCTTCCGGGGTCGGGACAATACGCGGACGAGTCAGGTAGGCATACACTTCCGAGGTGTCGTCCTGAACGATTTCCACGCTGTCCAGGAAGGTGTTATAGCCGTTGGCGGTTACTGTAATCGGACGGTCGCCCACAGGTTGGTTGTGCAGGATGAACAGACCGTCTTCATCAGTCTCGGTGATTCCGCCCTCCTGGATGCTGACAATTGCGCCCTCGATGGGATCTTGAGCAAAATCATCCCAGACCGCACCGGTGACCGTTCCGACGATGGGCGGTGTCTCCAGAAATCCCTTGGCGTAGGCGGCTCCGGCGATGGCCTCGTAGTTCGCGCCGCCGTTAAGTTGCTGATCCGCCTGGATGAGTGCTTCCGCGCCATCTTCAACCGTCGCGCCGTAGCCCAGGTAGAAGTGGGCCTGGATCACAATCGCGTCGGTCAGGTCCGCGCCGATGTCCTCACGGATCATCCAGAGGCAGTTGGACCAGATCTGGCCGTCATGGTGGATGTTGTACCCACCCTGCCAATCGTCCGGGTACACGCCGCCGTAATTCAATACCCGCCCGTTCCAGAAGGGATTATGCCCGTCCCAGTTGGCGAACCAGGTATCGTGGTAATCGCTGACGCGGGCGCTGAAGGTTCCGGCCCAGTAGTCGCTGAACCCCTCGCCCATCGCGCCGGTGTGACCACCGTTCCAGTTGGGGACCTGGTCATGCTGGATCGCGTGGCCGTATTCGTGGTAGATAATGTCCGCGTCTTCGGCGTCGTCCACTCCGCCCTCGCCCCATGCCAGCCGGTTGACCGCCGGGATGTAGTGCGAGTTGTCCGCGCCGTTGAGACCGTGCGGATCGCACTCGATCGGGCCATTCTGGATATTGTCGAAACCGAGTTCCTGCAGGTGACGCTGGGCGTGGTCGATGTGGTAATACACGTTCACATCTTCGAAACCGGATTGGGAACGGGTGAAGTTGAACGAATCGGGGTGCGATGCGGTCGCCGGCGCAATGGTCGGGCTTTCGAAGTCCAGCAGCTCGCAGTACGGCCCTTCCAGTTCGTACTCATCGCCGTTCTGTGAGATATCCAGCAGCGTCACCGGGAAGCGCTCGTTGTTGAGTTCATCATTGTCAGCATCGTTGTTGTCACTGTACGCCCCGCCGTAATTGACTTCCGCCGTGGTCAAGGGGTCCGGGTCGAACACCACCCCGCCGCCGTCGATGTACCGCATGTTGTCGATCACATCCAGCAGCTCGCCGCTGTGAGCGTCCCAAAGCACTTCCCAGTCGCCCATGGGATCCATTGTGGCGAACGCCACTGCCCAGGCCAGGTGATCCTCGCCCGCTTTGTCTCGATAGACCACCAGCTTCATGGAGGGTTCGTTCAGGTCCGGCCCTGCGCCGCGCAGGTGGTTGCGGGTCCTGGATAGCGCTTCCTGCGCGCTGATGGAGGGTGTCGTGGAGGTCAAGTCGATGCCCGGATAAGGGTTGGCCAGCGCCATGAGGACAGTGTTGCCCGCCAGCGATACGTTGACATACCCCCGATATACCGGTACCTCTGCGTACACCTGCCGCAAATGGACATGTATCCCGCCGGGGCTCTCCTTCACCTCGATCAGCTCGAAATCGCTGTCGCCCTGCAGGCCGCCGATCTCACCGGTGTGCGCCAGCAGGAACTTGCGGGCGGCGGCTTCCGGGGAGGCCGCCTCGTACTCCTCGTCCACACGGTACCAGGCGAGAGTGACGCCGGTGGAGGCGTCCACCCTGCGGTCCTGCTGCATGACATAGGGCCGCTCCCGGGGCGGGCTGGCGAGGGGTGCGCCCTGCCGGTCCGGGGCTTTGGCCGCCAACACGGGAACGGCCAGGCTGCCGACAAAGAATACCAACAACACCAGCGCCCATTCGGACGCTTTGTATGGAGAACCACTCACTGTCTTCCTCCGGCTCGATGGATCTGTTGTTCAATAAAGTAGACAACCCCCGCTCGGCAGGCAAGCGATTCGCCTCACGGCCCTTCTCCAACGGGGCTGTTGCGTCAAGGTAGTGCGCTGTTTATCATAAGGATTGACGTGATTTCTGTCCATGCTGATTTTGCCCCGGGCAGCGATGAACCATTCTCAGGAAAACCTCCGGTTGCACTCATTCTTCAGGGTCAAACTGGAGTATTGTGCCCACGACAAGCTGCCCGGGACATATGTTTTTTGAGGCGATCCCATGACGGTTTCACTCCTTCCCATGGATCAGCGTTCCGCCGTGGCGAGAGAACGACTGCCGCAGCTCAAACGCATCATGGCCCGCTGCCGCTTGTGTCCGCGTCATTGTGACGTCCGCCGTTACCAGGGCGAACTGGGCGACTGCAAGATCGCCGCGCAACCCTTCGTTTCCAGCTCCCACCTGCACCCCGGTGAAGAGCCGGTGCTCTCAGGCTCTCGCGGTTCAGGCACGGTATTCTTCAGCGGCTGCAACCTCGCCTGCCTGTTCTGCCAGAACTACCCGATCAGCCAGCTTCGTTCGGGGGAGGTGGAGACAGTGGAAGATCTGGCGCAACGCTTCCTCGACCTGCAACGCATGCGGGCGCACAACATCAACATGGTCACCCCCACCCCGCAGCTCACCATGATCGTGGAGGCGCTGGCAATTGCCTGGGAGCACGGCCTGACGCTGCCTGTCGCGTACAACTGCGGCGGATACGAAGAAGCGGAAGTACTCACGCTGCTCGACGGCCTCATCGACATCTACATGCCGGACATGAAATACGGCCGCGACGAGTTGGGCGAAGTCTCGGGCGTGAAGGACTACGCCTCACATGCGCGTGAAGCGATCAAAGAAATGCACCGGCAGGTGAGCGATCTGGTGGTGGACGACGAAGGGATCGCTACGCGCGGCCTGATGGTGCGGCACCTGGTGCTGCCCGGCGACGCTTCCGGCACACTCGAGGTGCTGCATTTCCTCGCCGATGAGATCGGCGCGGGTCTTTACCTGAGCCTGATGTCGCAGTATTACCCCTCGCACCAGGCGGCGTATCACCCGCGCCTGAACCGACGCTTGCGAGGCGATGAGTACGCGAAGGCGGTGGAGTTGCTGGAAGAGCTGGGCTTCGAGAAGGGCTGGACGCAGGCGGGGCCGCTGTGAACGTGGCAATCCGAGGGAATTGCTCTGAACTATGTCATTCCCGCGAAGGCGGGAATCTCCTCCGGTTCCAGCTCTAACCCGAATATTTCACGAGCAATGGTTCTTTACTAAGATGAAACCATCATATGAGTACAGTTTGGGCGCATGGCTCGATTTGCTGAGTCGCTACATGTCAAGCACTTGAGAATGCCGCCGATGTACGATT